>JAJYDZ010000414.1 GCA_021790415.1 Thermoplasmata archaeon
GTTCTTCTTTGATGCAGCACGAATTGTACATAAGCACGGACAGAAGATTTTTCCTTGAAAAGGGACGGAACGTTAATGATCCACTGTTAAAAAGGGATTCGGTAGATGATATGTGGAAAATTAATACTGTTAATAAAGAAGATGCAAGGAAACATCAGTACATAGTTCCATGGTTTCTGGAAATTGTTAAACAATCTATTGAGGAGAACTTAAATGTCGTGGTAAGGGTTCTTGATCCTTCCATATCCAATATAGGTATGCTTGGAAAGCCAATTATTTATATAATTCCAGAGGTAAAGCTTAAGTATGGTTTTGATTCTCCCCAAAACAACGGTTCCACAACAATTCTCACAGGAGAAGTTGATAAGTCATCAAATCATGAAAAGTTCACAATGATTTCAGGTTACATAGGTGACAATAATACAAACAGCATCATAAGAAAGGCAGATTTGGGATTAAGAGACATATCTACAGAAATTATTAGTGAACTCATGAACTCTAGAAAAATGGAGAACCTGAAATACTGATACACCATTAGGGATAAAAACAGAGAGCAACCTTGAGCGATCACGGTGTATTAAAACCGATTGAAAATATCGGATTTCCCGTGATACGATATATATAAATATATTCAATGCTTACCGCTCCTTGTTTGTTCCGGTGAGGAAATGGAAGACGGCGATTTTGTAAAAATAGACTTTGAGATGAGACTTGGAAACGAGAAGAAGCTAGTGGCAACCAATGAAGAAAAGCTAGCAAAGGACAATGGGATATATGATCCGGAGACTAAGTATAAGGAAACCACTCTTATTATTGGTTCAGAGGGAATATTTAAAGAGATTAATGAATCATTGAAATCTTCAGAGGTTGGAAAAGAAGTTGAGGTTGAAATACCAATGGCAAACGCTTATGGTGTGAGAGACCCCAATAATATCAAAGTACATACAATGAGGGAGTTCCAGAAAAATAAGATTGACCCGGTACCCGGACAGGAAGTTAGAATTAACAACAGGAGGGGAAAAGTTATCTCAGTGAGCCCCGGGAGAGTTTTGGTTGATTACAATCATCAGTGGGCTGGAAAAGATGTTTTCTACAAATATACAGTAAAGGGAAAATTGGAGTCAGAGAATGACAAGATCAGTGCCATAATAGACATGAGCTACTCGAAAGGAGTTGAAAACTTTAAAATTTCAGCTTCGGAGTCTTCTGCAACAATAACAGTACCAGAGGAAGCAAAATTTGACATAGAATGGCTTGATGCAAAGTTCAGAATCATTGATTTGATTAGGAAGCACCTTCCTTCGTTTAAGGTAGTAATATCTGAAGAATATCTTCCAAAACCTGTAGAAGAAAAAGCAGAAGAAACCACTACAGAAACTCATAAGGAAGAAACGGATAAAGAAGAGAAAAACAAAGAATAAATACCACAATAATTTTTTTCATTTATACACATGAACAATGTTGAGAAGATTACTACTGTAATTCTTGTAGAACCTGAATATCAGGGGAATATTGGTGCAGTTGCCAGAGCCATGAAAAACACTGGTTTTGAAAAACTTTTCATCGTTGGTAGGAGAACAATAGATGATGAAGCAATATCAAGAGCGAGAGACGGGGTAGATCTTCTTCTTAATGCAAATTTTTTTAATTCATTGAAGGAAGCCATAGAAGGATTTGATATAGTTGTAGGTTCATCGTCAGTAACAACATCGAACTTTAAGAAATTTAGGAGAATTCCAATAACGCCAAAGGAACTATGGCAAACTTATGGTAATGGGAAAAAGAAAGTTGCACTGGTATTTGGAAGAGAAGGGGATGGACTCAACAACGAAGAGATTTCCATGTGCAATGTCTTTATTCATATCCCTTCGTCGAAGGAATATCCTGTTTATAATCTGTCGCATGCGGTCACAATAGTTCTTTACGAGGGCCTTGTTTACAAAGGAAGTGAAGAGGTTAAGGAACCACTTGCCACTGGGGAGCAGACACATCTCATGGTGGCAAAAACAATTGAAATAATGAAAAAAACCAATTATCCCGAATATAAAATCGAGAATACGGCGGTCATGTTGGAGAGATTGCTTACCAGGGCGAACTTGACCGAACACGAATTTTATAAAATTATGGGGATCATAAAAAAGATAAATCTGAGAGTGAGCGATGAAGATGAGAAATCCTACTGAATGTTTGATGAAGGAACCGAAAATGTTTATTAGGCTCTCACCATTTAGCTTTTACTTCTGTTGATTAAAATGTCACTAAAAACGCAAAGGAAAACAAGCTATGTATTAAAGGACACAGTGGACGAACTTGGAAAGATCTCAAGAGAAAGCAAATCCGCTCTCTGGAGAGATATAGCCTATAGGCTAACAAGACCAAGCCGTGTAATGAGCCAGGTCAATTTGGGAAAGATTTCAAAAATGATTTCGGACGGAGAAACAATCGTTATCCCTGGAAAAGTTCTCGGAAATGGTTATTTCAATAAGAAAATAACAATATCCGCACTCTACGCAAGTGAGAGTGCATTGAAGAAGATCAAGGATTCCGGATCACAATTCATAAGTTTGAGGGATCTCGCTGCAGAGAATCCAAAAGGAAGCAATCTGAAGATTATCGGGTGAACCAATGAAAGTTATAGACGCATCAAACAGTGTATATGGAAGATTGTCAACAAAAATCGCCAAGGAACTGCTTAACGGAGAAGAAATAGTTATCATAAATTCAGCAAGTGTTGTCGTTACAGGGAGCAAAGAATCAGTTTTAAAACGATTCAGGGCAAGGAGAGATATAGGAAGTGTAAGAAAGGGACCGCATTATCCACGAAGTCCAAACGCAATTATTAGAAGATCAAT
>JAJYDZ010000415.1 GCA_021790415.1 Thermoplasmata archaeon
GTACTTCAATGACTCTCATCCTCTAACTTCACCCATCATACCATTTGTACTATTCACACTGGGGCAGCAAATAATCGCATTATCGCCACCGATTGAGAAATCAACCTTAGGCATGAAATGGACCGTTCGCCTGAAACGATAAAAAGTAGGTTTCAGAATCACAGTATGAAGGATATTTTCTAACTAAGAGATTGCTTTTGTAATTAACTCCTTTAGCCTCTTACTAACTTCCTGGTTCCATTCAACTACCGCGAATGTGGTAGACCATATGGGTCCATTATCTAAGTTCGCTTTATCACTAAAACCTACAGTGGCGTATCTCGTTTTGAACTTACGTCTCTCCTGGAAAAAGCAAAGAACTGACCCCTCCTTTTCATACGCCGGCATCCCATACCATGTCCTTGAAGTCAGACCGGGTGCTATCTCCTTAATCATTTTGTGCAAGTTGGTTGCGATGGTCAGATCCGGTTCAACCATTTCAGCAATTTTGTCAAGGACATCCTTTTCGAAATCCTCATGCTTCGGTTTTGACCTTCCCCTCCTTCTGGCAGCTAGTTCCTTTGCGTGTTCCGCCATCGCCATTTTTTCTTCTTCTGTAAAGCCAGAATTGATATCGTCCTTTTTTACCATAGAATCCCTTATTTGTAGGTGGCCCAAATATATAATAACATTCCTTCCTTTTGTAATAAATCAATGTATCCACTCAAAACTTTAATCAAATCCAGACAGGTCTATTAGACATAAATTATCAATATACATTCTTTCTGTGACCAATCTTAATTACAAGAATTATTAACTCATTGTTTTTGATCTGATAGATTGCCCTGTAGTCCCCAATCCTCAGACTCCACAAGCCCGTCAAAATTGAGGTCAACGGTTTCCCTTTCTCAGGTTCATCTTCGAGTTTTTTAAGCGATTTTAGAATCCTGTTTCTTACAGCTTTGTCACATTTCCTGATAAATTCCTCTGATTCTGCTGAGAGGACGACTTTAAAAGGCAATATCAGTATAGCTCCTTACTGATTTGATCGAGAGTCTTTACCCTCCCTGCCTTTATATCTTCTAGCCCTTGAGCAATTCCCCTCATCATTTCCGGATCAGAAAGAATCTCGAGAGTCTCGATCAGTGATTCCCTGCTTGCTACTTCGGGAGAGTAAGAGTCTACCAGTCTGGAAATCAAATCATTGTAAGATTCTCTTGGATGTATTTTCAGGCGGTTAAGTCTTTCTTTAAGCTCGTTGTCAATCTGAACTGTTGTTACCATAGGTAGCAATAGGTAGCAATAGTTATTTAACTTTATGCAGAATACAGGCTTTAAAACCCAAATTGGAATCTGTTACTTCCATTCTCTCATTTCCACAAATGTATTCTCGGAATAGCGGTGCCTGAGCTTTCTTTCTCTTCTTGTATGGATTGTGCTCACACGGCATATCTTTATCCAGTCATTTTTTATTGCGTGATATAAGTTTACGTCAATGGCATGATTGAACTCCACTCCGAAGAACTTACCACACCTAGGAAAAATTACGTTAAGGAAATTGCCTTATATGATCTTGTTAGGAATTCCAGTCATTATCTCACTTGTTTATTATGTAGGTAACAGAAATAAGAATTCTACCTGTAAATTCAGTATTCATTTAAAACTTTAATCAAATCCCGACAGGTCCCTTTGATGTTTATTCTATGGCCGTTTAACATTGTTGCTTAAACCTTCCCAAATTATGATTGTGGGATATGATGTGCATTATTACCTTAAATATTAGTAAATTCCCACAAACTTAATTAAATTAAATTCAATACTTGTAAAAATGATTGAAGAAGCTAAAATGGATGAAAAGGGACGAATCAATATAGGAAAAGAGGCAATAAAACAATATGGAGACAGATTCTTTATAGTAAAATTATTAGATGAGATTGTCCTAATTCCAAGACCAAAAGATCCTGTTAAAGAGCTCAGAAAATGGGGCAAAGAACTTGGAATCGACAAGTTGACGGCAAAGGATATTGAGATGCTGGTTGAAAAAGAAGCAGACAAGGAAATCGCAGAAAGGAACAGCAGAAGACATAAGGTAAGAAGATAAATGCCATACGCGGATACAGATTTCTTCATCGCTATTGCGAATTCAGATGATAGGCTGAATTCATGGGCAATCAAAGTATTGGAGGAGTATGAAGGTCAAATTTATACCTCCATTCTGACATTGGTGGAACTCGCACTGGTAAGCGTCCGGAAAGGGATTCCTGTGGAAGGAATGATTGCCAGTGTTCTCTCCATTGCTGAGCTGAAAGGAGCCAGCATGTCAATTGCATTGGAAGCAGCCCACCTTATAGATCACGAAAAGATGGGAGTGTTTGACTCGTTTCATGCCTCACTGTGCGGAGGAGAAATCATCAGCTCAGATCACATTTATGAAAAGTTAGGTGTAAAGAGAGCCGGTTCTAATTATCTTTAAAATAATCCCCATAGGAAGAGGGAGTAACGTGAGTGAGATAGTCTAAGCACGTTGAATTAAAGTATTCGATTAAGACATTGATCAAATCCCGACCGGTCCACTCTGGCTATTACTGAATTTGCTTATAGGTAAAAGCATAAGATTGAATGCAGGATTTTCAGTGTGAACGTGTAAGCGATTCAAAATAAAACTTATAAAGCGTAATTTAAGGAAATCAAGTTAATAGAGGTCGATTTATATTCCATATAATTCAATGACGAGTCTTAATGTATTATGTTAGAGAGTATAAATGATTATGTACAAAATATAAACAACACATAGTGTCAAATTCAGGCATAACAACAATTCAACTGGATAGGTCGGTTGTGGATGAGCTTAAAAAGTTTAAAAGATATCGGC
>JAJYDZ010000416.1 GCA_021790415.1 Thermoplasmata archaeon
CAATCTATCTTTCAACTTACTAGATTTGATGACATATAATTTGTCATCCAACAATGTGTTCTCTTTCTTGCCGTTGATTAATTCCTCAAAAGGTGAATTTCTTGTTGCCTCAAATTCTTCTTGTGAAACCCGTTCAAGATCGTTAGCCTTCTTCAACAAATCAACCCGTTTTTCACGAACTTGTCTTAATCTGTTAACAATGTAATCTTGCTTAAACCTCTCAGGAATAGGCAATATTAGACTTTTAATGTCGTTCTTGTTGATAGCTGGGTATTCCGTACCTGCCTGTAACTTTTCCATTTGGTCAAGAATGTAACTTGTTTGAAATAATTCAGACAAGTAAACCCTATTAATTGAGGGATGTATTTTTAACACTGCAAAACCAGTTGAACAAATAAAACCTTCTTGTTCTCTGGTTGCAAGAAATACAGCCCCCCTTGTTGGTCTAACCATTGAAATCAATAAATCCCCTTCTCTAACAAGTTGTCTAGCCCTGCTGGGTGCATCCCCTCCCATGATTTCAAAATAGTCTATTAGCGAACCTTGGTGCTCCAATACATCGATACTCGCAATAGAAATGTATGAAAATTCTTCATCAGGGGAAATGGAAGGATCGATTGTTTCGTTAGATAAGTTAACCAAATTTTCTTTCTCCAAATCATTAATTTTTTTAGAGGACTGTATCCCGATCAACAGATTCTCCAGCTGGTCTATTTTTGGGTTATAGTGATAGAAATCTATTCTATTATTTAGTTTTCCACTTTTGAGAAGATACATGTTTGGTAAGGATTCTTTTAACCGCAGATATTTTTCAAAACCATCTCTTAAATTACCCAACAACTACACCATCCCAATCCCCACGTTCAAATTTACGGTATCCCTCTAGTATAATAGGAAAGTCATTTTCTGGGATTTGTTTTCCGGATGGGCTTATCCCTATATTTTCTGCTCTCGCCATAAAAATATCGTTTTGAGTATTGAGATCATTTTCTTTTTTGTGAGCATATAGTATGCTAGTATGAGCGGCACCTTCTGACATTTTGAATGCATCTATGGGCAGTTTAATCACGGCTTTCACAACGCATGTTTTCTTAATATAATCCCGAATTTGTTTGTCTGATTGGTTCGTCAAAATGCCTTCGGGTATGATGATCGCTAGTCTACCTCCAGGTTTTAGTAGTCTTATGCAACGTTCAACAAACAATACTTCTCTTTTCTGACTTTTTCGTTCTTTTATTTTCCCTCCAAGTTCGTACTCTTTCAAATATTCACCATCATCTCTGGCACCAAACGGCGGGTTTGTTATTACCACATCAAAAATCCCTTCCCTTACACCACCTGAAAAGAGGTCTCTGTCGCTATTGTCTAAAAGTAAAGAGTCAAGTTGAGTTAACAATTTTGAAGTCTTATATTTTACTTCTTCAATATCCAAGGCATTACATCTAAAAATGCCGTTATGCCCATCGCCATGAATGATCATGTTCATTTTGCATGTCCTTGCTGCTCTGGGTTCCCAATCAAATCCAAATAGTCTTTTTTGAGCTAATTTTCTTCGTTCTATCTCTTTCCTATCCTTTGAAAATTCTGACATAGAGATTTTTCTGTTTACTTTTTCATATGATTTTATAAGAAATCCTCCACTACCACAGGCAGGGTCGATTATCAACTCGTCTATCTCTGGGTTTATGAGATCTATCATAAAATCTACCACTTCTCTTGGTGTAAAATATTGGCCTAAGCCTCCTCCACGATAAGTTCTGCTTAGGAAGGTTTCAAATGCCACTCCTTTAACGTCCATATTCGTTTGCGTTAAGCTATGTCCTTCCAACAATCCAACAATTTTATCTATGCCTTGCTGAGTAAGATTAATCTTTGAAAGGTTGGTTTCGTCATCGTCGTCGAATACGTCCTTATAATGTACAATCGTTTCAGCGTAGACAGTGTGAATAATTTCAACGCCATTTTTTCTGTATTCCGATATCTGCTTGGTTGAGAATCTGTTAACTACATCCTTCCCAGCCTCTCTTGCTTTAGCAACTCGTTTTTCTTCGTACATCTTGCAAAATAGTATTTTGCTGATTTCGTCAAATGCTTTGGTTGGATCATAACCTTTGGTGTTTCTTATTATATCGTGACACCTACTCAATATTCGAGAAAGCTCCTTTACATCATCTATCCCGAACACAATTTTTTCGGCTTCCTCTTTTAATTCCATTAAGTTTTTTGAAGTAATAAGAAGAGTCTTGTATCTCTTCAAGAGTTCATCTTTATTTGGAATACCGGAGATCTGTTCTTTGGAGATAACATTGTACACTTCCCAAGCTTTTCCATTGGAAATGGCTGCAATAGGTGCAATAGACTTGAGTAACCTAGCGTACGAAATCACCTGTTCTTTGTCTTCTTCATTGAGATCTTCTCTCGGGTTCTTAGCATCAACAACAATAATAGGGTCAGAATTTTCGTAAATTACAATGTCACAAAATATTGTTTTAGTTTCTCTACCTTGTTTAACAGTAATGGGTTCCTCAAATTTCATATTTACTTTGCTATAGCCTATTGATTCAAGATGTGGGATTATTACTTTCACTTTACTGTCTTCTTCAGAGTATAAATCCAACGATACCATAACAGTTTATTATAATATTAGGAAGTATAGAAATTTTTTGTGATACGATATGCATGGCGACTGACTTTTGATCCAAATAAGATATCACTTCTCATCAACCGAAATTTTACAGGAAATCAGATCAACCTAAGACTTGACAGAACCTGAATTAGAAATACTTATATAGAAGTTTATTTTTACTTATCTGGGATCATAATGATAGGCGGACAACCA
>JAJYDZ010000417.1 GCA_021790415.1 Thermoplasmata archaeon
GTGAGATAAGGGCCGGTAGATCAGCGGTAGATCGCCTGCTTTGCAAGCAGGAGGCCTCGGGTTCAAATCCCGACCGGTCCATTTCGTGCTTTATTAACTCTGCTAGAAATTTTCTAAAATGAGGTCTAAAACAATAGTCAAGTACGTATTCAAGGAATGTAGAAATGCTAAGGCTCGTATTTGGTAGTATCTGTGGGTAATTGAGATGCCAAAACACCGTATATCATATCACAATTTTAATCACAATACATATATAATCTCTTCCCGTTATCATTTTGAACTTCATGACTATGGTTGAAAATTTTGGTAAAGTTACAAAGAACGATCTTATCAAGTTGGTGGACGATGCTGCTGACCTGATTAGGACATCTGTGGATTACAAGTACATTTTGGTTCTATTGTTTATTAAACGACTTAGTGATAGATGGAATGAAGAAGTTGAGGTTGCTAAGAAAGAAATCATGAATGAGACAGGAATTGAAGAAAATGAGGCCCTTAAGCGAGCTGTCAGCGAGGAGTATCATAGTTTCGTGGTTCCAGAGAATGTGCTCTGGAATAATATAAGGAATGATAAAGAAAAACTTACAGAGAATCTATCCAGAGCAATAAATGAAATTGCCAAGGAAAACAAAGAACTCGATGGAGTTGTAAACAGGATCGATTTTATAGATTTTACGAAGAGCAGGGAGAATAAAATTCTACTTGAACAGCTATTCGCACTTTTTGATCGATATAATCTCTCAAACTCAACTCTTGAAGGAGATGCAATGGGAGACGCATATGAGCATATTTTAATGCGATTCGCACCTGCAAAGGCTAAAGAGGGTGAGATTTACACACCAAGAGAGGTTGTTAGGCTTATGGTAGACATCCTGAACCCACAACCAGGACAGAGTGTCTATGATCCAGCCTGTGGGTCTGGTGGGATGCTTATAGAGGCATATGAGCATGTAAAGCGCAAGAAAGGGGAGGAAGGGGCAAATAGAGTGGGTTTATATGGTGAGGAGAGAAGCCCAACAACTTATGCTCTTTCGAAAATGAATACTATTCTTCATGGTATTGGTGAATCTCATTTGGAAGTGGGTGATAGCCTTCTTTATCCAAAGTTCAAAAAACAAACGGGACTAAAGATATTCGATCTTGTTCTCGCCAATCCTCCTTGGTCACAGAAGGGATATGGAGAGAAAACACTGAAGCAGGCTGAATTCAAGGATAGGTATTCTTATGGATACGTTCCGCAGAGATTTGGAGACTGGGCTTGGATACAACACATGCTTTATACATCTAGATCGAAAACTGCAGTTATAATGGATCAGGGGGTTCTATTTAGAACGAATTCCGAGAAGAATGTCAGGAAAAAGATAGTAGATGAAAAGATTCTGGAAGCCGTAATTCTTTTGCCTGAGAAAATTTTCTATAACACTGATGCTTCTGGAGTCGTCCTTGTTTTTAATAGAAACAAGCAAGATGATCATAGGGAAGACATTTTTTTCATGGACGCTTCCAAAGAATATGGAAAACATCCAAGTATTCGTAAATTAAATATTATTAATGATAATAATATAGAACGCATTGTTTCAACTTATGAACGATTCGATTCAATAGAGGGTTTTTCAAAAATTGTGAGCATAGAGGATATAAAGTCAAAAGATTACAACCTAAATGTCGGCACGTATCTAAATACAGTTAATAATGGGAATCCAGTAGATATAAAAGAAACCTTAGAAAGTATGAATCAGATAAACAAGGATCTGAGTGAAATTGAAAGTCAACTTAATAGCTATCTAAAGGAGCTTGGTTATTATTGACTAATGCAACCAAAGTAACTAAATTTGAAGATTTACCTGAAAATTGGCAGTGCAAATCCTTAAAAGAAGTCGTCTCCTTAATGCGCGGCTTTTCTTATGGAAGTAGTCAAATAACAAGGGACTTCCCAACCTCGGTGAGGATCATAAATATAAACGATTTTGATAAAGTTTCTGGTTGGAAAGTAACCCCCGAATTTTTGTACCTTTTAGATACAAATATTCCAATAAAATTTAAGTTGCAACAGTCCGAACTTCTTATTGCAAACACAGATATGAGTAAGGGAATAATAATTGGTGCTCCTTTGCATATTGATAAGATTCCTGAACGGACCACTTACATATTTTCCTCCGATTTGACACGACTATCTCCATTGAGTGACCAACTTAATACAAAATTCTTATTCTATTTTTTAAACCATGAGCCAATTAGAAAAATTGCTAGAAGTTATGCACAGGGTACAAATGTGTTACATCTAAATCATGACTTGTTTAAAGAGACAAGTATACTTATCCCTCCTCTCCTCGAACAACAGAAAATAGCTGAAATTCTCTCAATCACTGACGATATAATCCAGAATATCAATGAGCAGATATCTCAGGGTAAGAAGCTCAAGAAGGATCTGATGCAAACCCTTTTTACAAAAGGAGTTGGCCACACGAAATTCAAGATGACAGAGATCGGAGAGATGCCTGAGGAATGGATTTTAAAGAATTTGGGAGATAATGAAATTTCACTTATTAAAATGGGGCAATCCCCTCCATCTGGTACATATAACAAAGCTGGAGATGGATTGCCGTTTCTTCAGGGGAACGCAGAATTTGGAGTTAAACATCCTTCATTTACTATTTATTGCAGCTTACCTTTAAAAATAACTCAACCGGGAGATATTTTAATATCGGTAAGAGCACCTGTTGGGGATGTAAATATCGCAAATTCCAAATACTGTATTGGAAGAGGATTAGCTACAATTAGATCAAATCCAAGAAGCATGGATGGTTTATTCTTA
>JAJYDZ010000418.1 GCA_021790415.1 Thermoplasmata archaeon
TTATGTCCGACTGGAGCAGCAGTAGACAGCTCAAATGGAAATGTGTATGTCACTAATTATGCGTCCAAAAATGTATCTGTCATAAATGGTTCAACTAACGTTGTAGTAGAGACAATCAGGGTAGGACCACAACCGATTGGAGCGGCGTTCGATAGTTCCAACGGGTATGTGTATGTCAGCAGTCGCTCGGGCACAGTGTCCGTTCTTGGATGTGTCAACTACACAATAACACCACCACCTCCCCAGCAGCCTTCATATTCCAATCTTTACACGATAATTGAAGTGGTGGTTGCTGCAATCGTATTAGCAAGTGTATCAATAGTTCTAATTAACAAGAGGAGAACATAAAGAAAATATCATCCATTTGAATTATTATCTTTTCTCCTCTTCCGCAAAACTCAATTGATTATTATAACTGAAGTTGTTTTTAGCTAGGTGTAAAGTTGGCCAGAAATAATTGTTTGTGTGATTTTAGGGAAGCTAGTGGGATAGGCTTGAAATATCAAATGAAACAAAAAATTCTCTTCAATAAGCAGCGGAAAGGCAAGTTTCTGGTGTTATTTCGTTGATGCTAAAGTCTCCTTAACAACAGCTAATCCGTCGATTCCTTTTGCAATTCTTGTGCTTCTTCCATTCACCAGATCTACAAACGCCTTAATCTCCATTTCATACATATTCTCTCCTCCATGGAATTCTGTCACAGGTTTTCCGCTAATCAGCAATTCCCCGGAAACAACTGTGCTAAATATGTCCCTTGCCTCAATTGTTCCATGCGTTCCAAAAATTCTGAGGCTATTGTCTGCGTGGTAATATTTCCTTGATGAATTTATGGTTGCCAGAGCGTTACCAAATCTCAGGAGAACTACCCTGGTTTCATCAATAATTTCCTCGGAAGGAGATTTAATGCCCATTACCTCATCTGGAGCTCTTCCAAAAATGTAGTTCATGAAATCAAGGAGATGCACACCTGTGCCCATTATGGAACCACCTCCTGCCTTGCTATCATCACTCCACCAATTTCTTTCTGGTTCTGTCCTTGAACCCTGGGAATATGAGCCCCACGATGCCTCCGCATAAGAGATATCTCCAATTGAACCATCATCCAGTTTTTTCTTTATCATGTCTGTGGCGGGATGAAACCTCATGTGGAATCCTATGCCAAGTTTCAAATTCATTTCAGATGACGTTTTAATAAGTTCTTCTGCATGTTCAACCGTAAGGGTCATTGGTTTCTCCAGCAAAACATGCTTTCCGTGGCGGAAAGCGGCCATTGAATAGTCGTAATGAAGAAAATTTGGGGAACTGATGTAAACCGCATCAATCTCATCTTTAAGCAGTTCCTCAAGAACACCGTGCTGGTTGCAATCGTATTTTTTTGAAAATTCTGTAGCTTTTTTCTGGTTTGTGCTATAAACACCTCCAATGGTATTTCCCGATGAAAGTATAGCCGGCACAATTCTGTTCAATGCATGGTTTCCTAAGCTGACAATTCCAAATTTCATTATGTTCAATTATTGAATAAGATTTAATGTTTCCTCATTATTTTTTGATTTTATCCAGTGCCCTCCCAATTCTTTTCCTGTAGCGGAAAAGAGAAAAATGTGAATATGAGCCAAATGAATTGAGGTGCGTCAATCCATCCATCCCATCGATTCCCCTGCCTATTTCCATTCTAAGGCATTTCTTTCCGGCGTCTTTTATAGAGCTATAATGGAATTCATGTCCTCTCACAATTTCATTTATCTTGAAGACGGGATTCTCATTAACAACTTTCATTTGGGTATAGCCGATGGTGAGTTTACTGTTCTTCTCAACCAAGCCCTCAAATATACCAAGCATAGGACGTTTACCATTCCGTTTGGATATCTCGGACTCCATATACATCAACCCTCCGCATTCTCCAAGAACTATTTTCCCGGATTCAGCAAAATTTTTGATAGCGTTCTTTGTCTTATGATTTCTGGAAAGCTCCTCTATATATAATTCAGGGTAACCGCCTCCAAGATAAATCATGTCCGCATCTATCGGTTCCTCATTCTTGAGAGGGGAAAAGAAAGAAACCTTTCCTAATTTTCTAAGGGCAACCATTGAATCCTCATAATAGAAACTGAAAGCGCTGTCCTTTGCAACCCAGATGTTATTTTTGCTATTTTCAAAGCTTGGATTTTCAGCGTCATCTGGATCCGGGTATATTTCCGGCAAATCATCAAGAAAATCAAGTTCGATATGCTTTGCAACCTTTGCAGCAATGCTCTTAATTTTATCGGGAGAAGTATCCGTGGATATGCCAAGGTGCCTTTCTGGTAGTGAGAAATCATCATCATGGGGGATAGAACCTATTATCCTGATACCATGCTCTACAAATGGCTTTGAAACCATCTCCAAATGTCTCAAGCCTGCATAGTTGTTGATTATAACTCCTATGCATAATTTTCCTATAAATGATCTCGCAATGTAATAACCGGATTCTGCTACCTTGTAGGCATCAACAACGAGGATGTACGGGATCTTCATTTTTGTGAAATAATACATTGTGCTGAGTTTGATCGGGGACCCTGAATCATAGAGTCCCATGACACCTTCAATAACAGCATAATCAAATCCCCTTAAGGACGAAAAAAAGATTTCCCTGTACCTGTTTCCCTGAATCCATCTGTCAAGGTTATAGGGCATATTATTGTTTACAGCAAAATGTATGTCCTTATCGATATAATCGGGGCCAATTTTTGCAGAGGTGGAATTCTTCATGGCGGATAGCATTGCAAGGGTAATCGTTGTCTTTCCTGACCCGGTATATGGTGAAGTT
>JAJYDZ010000008.1 GCA_021790415.1 Thermoplasmata archaeon
CGTGCTTGCAGTGGTTACACAATTCAATAATAATATTGAAAAGGTAACCATAAAGGCGAGGGGAAAGGCCATAAGCAAGGCAGTGGACATTGCAGAAATAGCTAAGAGAAAATTCGTTCAAACAGCTAATTATGACAATATCACTCTGTCTACAGAAGTAGTGGAGGGAGAGAGAGGGGAATCCAACGTCTCTTCAATTGAAATCGTAATGTCAAGAAATTAAATAATCAAGAAGTAAAACAATTCACTTCAACAATTTTTTACTAATAATTAAATTAAAAGTTGTAATCATGAATAAGCCTGATTTAATATGAAGGAACCATTTTTGATAAATTCAGGGCTCAATAAAAGAGTCGAACAAATAAACGCAAGAATTAATGAAATTCTTGTTAGTGAAAGTCCTGATTTGGATGAGATGGCCAAATACACATCTCTTGCGGGAGGCAAAAGGCTAAGGCCCCTTATGGCAATCTTGGCATATCAAATATCTTCCCAGTATGAGGACATTGAAAGAATTCTAGACTTGGCAATAGCATATGAGCTAATTCATACTGCAAGTCTTGTTCATGATGATATAATTGATGGAGCAATTACAAGAAGAGGAAAACCATCTTTAAACTATAAGTATGGTATGGCAAACGCAATTGTTGTAGCTGATTATTTATTTGCCGTAGCTTATGGCTTAGGATCTAAATACGGCACGGAAATTTCTCAAATAATGGCCTCTGCAGCAACGAAACTGGCCGAAGGGCAGATAAATGAATCAATAAATCTTGGTAATCTAAACATCTCGGAGGAAAAATATTTTGAGATTATCTCCGGCAAAACTGCATTTTTCTTTGGAGCGGGTGCCAAATGTGCTGCTCTGGCGGCTAATGCTGATGTTATAACTGTAAATTCAATGTTTCAATTTGCGTACAATGTAGGAATGGCTTTTCAGATAACTGATGATATTCTGGACATCGTCGGATCTGAAGAGGCAATGGGAAAACCAATTTTTACTGATATAAAACACAATGCAATAACTCTTCCTGTAATATTCGCTTTAAAATCAAATGATGAGAAACTGGTTAATCATTTGAAATTAGTCATCAATGGCCAGAGACAGGATGAGGAAAGCGTAGACATAGCAAGAGCTTTTATACTTAAATCGGGAGGAATCGATTATTCTATTTCCAAGGCGAAGTGGTTTATGGATCAAGCAATGGCTGCCCTTAAAAACACAAAGAAAACGCCAGATCTTGAAATCCTTCTTGAACTTGCAAGTTCGATCATAAGCAGGATATCTTGATCCAATAGTTGTTTTTATCCTGAGGATAGAATTTTTTGAGTTATTTAGTTTAATGTTCAACCGATATACATATTAGTATAGTTTTCATAAACGACAATGGACGTTTCGCAAGTAGAGAAAGTAAAGGAAGATGTATTCAATAGACTTGGAATAAACGCAACAGAGAATGGTATATTTTCAGGATCATGGAAAAAGGGAAAATCAAGCAGAATGATTAAGTCAATATCCCCAATAGATGGTACCAATCTGTGTACTATTGACCAGGCAACAGAAAATGACTATAATTCAGTTGTTAGTAAATCCATAAAAGCTTTTGAGGAGTGGTCACAGGTACCCGCTCCCAAGAGAGGGGAGTTTATCAAAAAGGTATCAGATGCTCTAGAAATTTCAAAAAAGGATTTGGGTCTGATCGTATCGCTCGAAGTTGGTAAGGTAATATCTGAAGGGCAGGGAGAAATTCAAGAAATGATCGATATTGGCCACTATGCCATGGGGCTCTCAAGGCAATTATTTGGTCTCACAATGGCCAGTGAAAGACCATTTCATAGAATGTATGAACAATGGTTACCGGTAGGCCCAGTTGGGGTAATTTCCGCTTTCAACTTTCCTTCTTCAGTCTGGTCATGGAATTCATTTATTGCTGCTGTATGCGGGGATTCTGTGATATGGAAACCATCAAGCAAAGCTGCCCTATCAGCTATAGCTGTAACAAAAGTTGTCGCTTCCGTAATGGAAAAGGAATCAGTTCCGCCTATATTTTCAACCATATGTGGCGGTGGTGCAGAGATTGGGGAGCTTCTAAGCAAGGATCCGAAGATACCTGTTCTATCATTCACAGGATCGGTAGCGACTGGGAAAATAATAAGCAAAAATGTGGCGGAGAGATTGGGAAGATCCATTCTGGAACTTGGTGGAAATAATGGAGTTATAATCTCGTCCAAAGCAGATCGATCGATTTCAATGAAAGGGCTACTATTCGGGGCACTTGCCACTGCTGGTCAAAGATGCACAACGACGAGAAGAGCAATAATAGAAAGCACAATTTATAAGAGCTTCATATCAGAGTTGATTCAGGCATATTCCAATGTGAATATAGGCAATCCCCTTAACAGTGATACCCTTGTTGGCCCGCTCATAGATGAGGCAGGCGTAAAAGCATATCAGAAAACAATCTCTGAGGCTGTGAAGCAGGGAGGGAAAGTACTTTCCGGGGGTAATGTATTAAAAATAAAGGGACTTGAAAACGGATACTACGTGGAACCCACAATCATAGAGGCAAACGATAAAGTGACAATCTCGAAGGAGGAAACTTTTGCGCCCATATTATATGTTTTCAAGTATGACAAAATAGAGGAGGCTATAACGATACACAACTCTGTGCCTCAAGGGCTCTCATCAGCCATTTTCACAAACGATATTAGAGAAGAGGAAGCCTTCCTTTCCTCATCCGGGTCAGATTGCGGCATAGCGAATGTGAATACAAGCACTGCTGGTGCGGAAATAGGAGGAGCTTTCGGAGGAGAAAAAAACACCGGTGGAGGAAGAGAGAGTGGCAGTGACGCATGGAAAGGATATATGAGGAGACAAACTGTCTCCAAGAATTATGGTAAAACATTGCCGCTTTCGCAAAATGTTGAATTCAGGTTATCCTGAAATCATTTCCATTTTTTACTACTTCCATAGGTTTCTTCCAGTAATTTATTAAACGCCTTCTTCCGTCTTGACCTCTTTCTTGCAGAAATAGCAAGCGAATAAGAACCTAGGGCTATAAATGATGCTATGGAAATATTCAAGGCTAAAAACGATATGTTTGAATAGGATACTTCCGCTCCTTTTGAGAATATGTATTGACCATCAGTGAGGATTACCTCAATATAAACGACATATTTACTCCCTGGAAGAATTCCATTCACAAAAGCAAATGTTGAACCAGCACTCATCCTTACAGTATGGTTGTGGGTTGTTCCTAATTGATAATAATGAATTTCCAAATAGCTAACGGAGCTTTGACTGGATAGAGTCCAGCTCAGGAATAGTGTGTAAAATAATAATGGAATTGCTCTATCCAGAGTTATTGTTGGGTTGCTTATACTTGAAGGATTCAGGAAAAATGAGAGATTTACGTCGATGGTACTATCTTTTGTAGAATTTTCAGAAATTACATATTGGGTATAGAAAGTAGCGTTAAAAGTAAGATTTGCAGACCCGACAGGCACATAGGTCAGATAGTATCCACTGCTGTCAGAATATGAATAATCAGAATTGTTATATTGTACTTTAACTGAGGAAACCCCAAAATGATATTTAGAATTCCTTATAATTCCACTTATGGCAATCATCTTATTATTTGGCGTAAGGGCAACGTTCAGAGTTTTATTTTGTCCAGGGAAAATATATTGTGTGGCATTAACTGTAAGAAAACCGGAGTGAGATATTGAAACGAAGGTCTTTCCTGGGAAGATAAGAAAAGATGCTGTTCCATTGACTTCAATCTTTGTTTGATTATTTACTTTCACCGTTGCATTTCCAGGGCTAGAAGTTATGCTCAATTTAACCTCATCGGGAATGAGTTTTACTGTTAAATTTCCAATGCTGGCATTCACATTTGAATTGAACGGTTTAAATCCTTCCATAATAATGGAAATATAATTATTGTCATCAAGAACATACAAATTTGAGCCATTATGCTCTTCAAGATGTAAGTAATAGTCTAAGATAAGACTGGAGTTGAAATTATCTGATGAATTCACTATTGAAGATATGTTAAGTTTAGCGGATAGACTTGATGGAACCAATATGTCTATGTAAGTATTCAGACTATTTGAAGAAAAAGATACGTTATAGGTTCCAGATGGACTAAAATTAAACACATTGGAACTTATGACATTCCCATTTTCATAAAATGTTCCGTTATTGGTTTCTTGCGAAAGGATACCAGAAATTCTACCTGAAGTCTGATTAAGAGTCAAAATTATTTGAACACTATCTTTTAGAACACTCTCTATGGGATTGATCGAAGGAGTTGTGGGGTTTCCATATGAAAAATTCATCCCTCTTTGATCTGAAGAAACGTTTACCATAGAATAATTTTCTGGGGCAGAGTTGTTAATGTATAAATCATAGTAAGTATCTGAAACATAATTTGAATTTCCAATTATATTCGGATACGTGAATGAAGCACCGGGGAAGCCATAAAGATTTCCGTAAATTCCTGTTCTTTCAACCCCAATTGCTATGTAGGAGTCATACAGAAATTCCGGGAATATATTAAATAAATGGTAATAACTGTCAACTCCTGCTTTTATAATACCACCGTTTACACTGATCCACAACTTAATATTCATACGAGCTGTAATATTGAAGAAATAGGAATAATTCCCATATGATGTTGAAAGTTTTATGAGCGCTCCATAGCTATTGTTTACTTCCTGTATACCGCTATAAATTCCCAATGTTGGAGTGTATTGGAGTGAAAGAAAGTTATAGGTTGAACCATTTTCAATGGGAATATTTGAGCTTGTAAGATTAAGATTGGTTGTAATATTAAAATTTGTCATATCTTTCGGAGGGGAAAATATTGCTTCATTCCCAGCAGGACCTGTCAATTTGAGAACCGCCTTTATCATTAATCCAAGATTAGGGGTTCCCAGGCCGGTCACCGGGTTCCATCCGTAATTAGCATGATAATATCCATTTGTTCCATTAGAAACGCTTTCAAGAGCCTTTCCATAGTATTTGGTTCTAGATATTTGGTAGAGCAATGGATTAATGAACCCTAAACTATGGCCTGTCATCTGGTCAAGTATGGCAATCATTCCAGCCCACATTGGGGCTGCAATGCTTGTTCCACCAACAGTATATTCATAGTTTCCATCAACTACTACAACTCCTGTCTGGGTGTTTGCATCAAGTGAAACATCAGGAACCCCTCTCATTGTATTATTGTAGCCATAAGGGTCCTGCCATGGAGGGGCACTAAAGACACTGCTGAATCCACCACCGCTTCCAAAACTTGTCTTTCCCGAACCACCACCCCAGGCAGTTTGGGAAAAGACACCGTCAGTGGCATGCAAAGTAGTTCCACCAACACCTGTCACGTATGGTGATGATGCTGGGAAATTAACCTGAAGGCTGTTTCCCCCATTGTATGCCCCGTGGTCTCCGCTGGCCGCTACCACTGTTATATGATCAAGAGCTGCCATTTCAAACGAATCAGAATATTCAGCTAGAAGACCAGGAGACATCTGGTTTTCAGATAGACCCCAGCTAAGAGATATGACATTAGCCATTCCATGCTCTATTGTCAAATTTATTGCCTCCTGAAGGAATTGGGAGCTAGGGGTAGGAACCAGAACGAGCAATATATGTGCCTTCTGAGCCATCGCGTGGACCCATTCCACATCAGTAGATGTCTCTATTGACCAGTTAAAATTATTCTGGGTAATCGGTCCCAGAGGTTCATATATTGATACATTTGCAGGTAGCAAATTATTTGTACTATCAAAAACAGATAGATCGTACGAAAGATAAGGAGACCCATACGCATCTACTATCGCAACTGTCTCCCCGGAACCACCATAACTTGTTGAATAATTTGTAAGATTGTATGCATTCCAGATGTTTTGGGGAACATATGTATAGTCTCCATTGTTAGTGGTGGTGGGCACATAGTCAATTAATGGTGTAGCCATTTGTGAGTTCGTGTTATTAAGCATTGTGAATGTGCTCTTATATTTTTCAAGTGAGGCTATAGAACCTTCTGATAAATTCCCATAAATATCGATATAATTCTTACCTCCCTGAAAGTTAATCTTGTATGCATTCAGGCATTTTTCAACGGCTTCAATATACTTTCCATTATTAAAATATATAACATGACTGAGGTTAGTGCTTTCATTGACCCTATTTCCTATTCCATTGAAATATAATGGGATGGAATTTGCATGTAAATCATTGTGTGATACTATTGAGATCGGCATCGTTACCAGAAGCGCAAATAAAAATGCAATTGCGATGCCTTTCATAATTCGTAAATACAACTTTTATTAATATATCTATCATGGGTAATCATAACAGGCGAACAGGAATTTCTGAGGAGAGAATTTAAAAATTACTATGAAAAGGCACAACTACAATTGCCGGACAAGTTTAATTCAAGAGAGATAGGTTATATCCCGTTTAATGGACCGATGACCCGGCATGGCGGCATATCGTCAATAATTGAGTTTAGTAATTTTATCAGGAGACTGGTTCCAAAGCATCTTTACTATTCAATAGCATATTATAGAGACCCTCTGGAAAGGGTCATGGCAGAAAAGGGGTGGGAGGGCGCAGAACTTATTTTCGACCTTGATGCAGATCACATAGAGGGGGCCAATAATATGTCCTATGAAGAGATACTTGCAGAGGTCAAAAAGCATACTATAAGACTGATTGAAAAGTATCTAATGGGGATGATGCACTTTAAGGAAAATGAAATATCTCTATACTTTTCAGGAGGACGAGGATATCATGTTCACATTAAAAGTGAGAGAGTCTATGGTCTTTCCTCCGACTCAAGGCGAGAAATCGCAAATCTTGTGAGAGGGGAAGGCATTACAGCCAAAGAAATAAAGCAGAATCCAACGCTCATAAAGCATGATGGGGAAGGATGGCTCGTAGAAATAGATGATCTTTTTTGCAGTGTAATAAATGATTGTTTAAACGGAAATGGTGACGAAAGTTTAAAGGATATATTTACAGATGGGCGTGTAAGAAACGGTTATATCACAGGAATGAAAAGGCCTGCGGGAAAATCCGGTAGCAATAGAAACCGTGGTTCTATTCTGTCAAAGAAAGGACCAGAAAAATACAAGTTTTTTGAGGAAAATGATATGATTGTTCTAGAGCACGCTGTAAAACTTATAAAAAATAGAAACGCATGCGAAATAGATGAGCCTGTGAGTACAGATATTCATAGATTAATTCGTTTTCCGGGAAGTCTTCATGGGAAAACTGGTTTAAAAGTAGTTCCCGTAGAGCTTAAAGATATCAGATCATTCGATCCATTAAGGGATGCAATTCCAGATGAGTTTAAAAATGGAGAAATACGTATCAATACACAGAAAAAAACGGAGATAAAATTTGATGGAGAACTATTTAAATTAGAGGGTGCTCAGAGCGTAAGAAGAGATCTTGCTATATTCTTGATTAGTTCGGGCAGGTCTATATTGGAATAATTATTATATAATAATTAGTGCACCAAAGATTATTATATTTTAAAGAAATGCAAAATCAGTGATATAATGGAATTTAAAAAGTCGAAAACACTGGAAAATTTAAAGGCAGGATTTGCTGGAGAAAGTCAGGCGAACAGGAGATACTTATATTTCTCACTGAAAGCAGACGAAGAGGGACAACAGGAGATTTCGCAGGTATTCAGATCTACTGCAGATGGTGAAACAGCACACGCCTTCGGTCATCTTAAATATCTTGCAACAGTAGGAGACCCTGTAACCGGCGAGCCAATAGGGACAACCGAGCAAAATCTAAAATCTGCAATAGCTGGGGAGACCTATGAATATTCGCAGATGTACCCGGGATTTGCAAAGGTAGCAAGGGAAGAAGGATTTGAAGATATTGCTCACTGGTTTGAGATCCTGTCAAAGGCTGAGAAATCCCACGCAAAGAAATACGAAGAGACTCTTGCCAAACTCAAGACAAACTGAGTGGCAGGATGAAACCCATAACAAGGGAGGAGATATCTTCTCCCGAAGACTTTTCAAAAATCGTAGAGAAGAACAGAAAAGATATAATCAAACTCAAGGCAATACGAAGGATATCTTCTAAAACGTTTAGCTTTCTTTTCGAATGCAGAGAAACCCTTCTTAATCAGATAAATGAAATGGTATTTGTTGAAAACGTTCACGATGAAGATGAAATAAACCGGCTTATGAGGGTATATAATGAACAAATTCCTGCAAATAATGAATTTAGCGTTACCATGTTCATAGAGATAACCGATGAGAAGGAGTTGGTTAGAGAACTTCCTAAACTGGCTGGAATAGAGGAGCATATAGTATTGATATTTGATGGAAATGAAAACAGAGCCATCCCGGAAGAGGGGAGATCGACAGATGTTCTGGAATCAACGGTACAATATTTAAAATTCAGATTCAGCAAAGATGAGATCACATCATTCAAAAATTCAAAAAATGCGTTTATCAGTACAGATCATAAAACCTACAAGGAAACTGTTAAAATACCTGATGATCTCATGTTAGAATTGAAAAGTGAACTTTCAATTTAGATAGATATAGTAGCTAAATATTTGGGGAATCGAACTTTTCATAAGTATAGCTATATACAATTTCAAAATATTTAGAAACTTATTAGTACAAATTTCTGACGAAACAGATATTTACCGCTGAGGATTTAGGATATGATTTAAATGAGCAATCTTTCAGCAGATGAATTGGAGGTAATTCAATACGTTAAACGCTTTGCAAATGATGAGGTTAAACCACTGGCAAAAGAAATTGATTTAAAAATGGAGGTCCCTGATAAATTAATTAAGAGGATGCATGAACTCGGCCTCTTTGCAAGTTACATTCCAAAGGAATATGGCGGGTACGGAATGTCTTTCAGTTTTTTGGTCAATGTGATCGAGGAATTATCCAAGGCATGCCCAAGTACCGCCCTGGTACTTGACGGAGCGTTAACCCTTTTTGCTGAACCGGTATTAATGTTTGGATCAGAAGATATAAAAAAGAGATACCTTCCCAGAGTTGTGAACGGGGAAGTAGGTGGTCTCGCATTAACCGAACCGGGAGCAGGAAGCGACGCAGCAGCGATCAAAACTATGGCCACAAAGGAAGGATCTGAATATATTATTAATGGCTCAAAAATCTTCATCAGCAATGGAAGATTGGCAAAATTCTATGTTGTTGATGTTGTAACGGATGCATCGAAAAAACACAAGGGAATTTCCACATTTGTTGTTGACGCAGACACCCCCGGTCTAAAAATAAGCAGGGACATTCACAAACTTGGGATAAGAGGGTCAAGCACAGTGGAACTGGTTTTTGAAAATGTCAGAGTGCCGGAAAAGAATATTGTTGGAACATTGAATGAAGGATTCAAGGTTGTAATGGAAACTCTTGATGCGGGAAGAATTGGAATAGCTGCACAGGCTCTTGGTATTGCCGAAGGGGCTTTTGATGAGGCCGTAAAATATGCTGCTCAAAGAAAGCAATTTGGTAAGGCGATCACGGAATTTGAGGGTATTCAATTCATGATTGCAGATATGGCAACTAAGATAGAAGCTGCGAGACTTTTGGTCTATGAGGCTGCAGGCAAATGGGACAGGCATGAAGACTGCATTAAAATATCATCGATGGCAAAACTCTTTGCTTCAGATGCAGCAATGGATATTACCACAGAAAGTTTGCAACTATTCGGAGGGTATGGTTATACAACCGATATGGATGCAGAAAGGCATATGAGAGATGCAAAGATAACTCAGATATACGAAGGTACAAATCAGATCCAGAGAGTAATAATAGCACGGAAAATATTGGAGGAATTTGGAATTTGAATATAAGTATAGGATGTTCCGGGTGGTCCTATCCAGAATGGTCTGGGGCATTCTATCCTAAATCTACAAGACCGTCTTTACGGTTATATTCGGGTTTCTTCAACACGGTTGAGGTTAATAGTACCTTTTACAAAGTTCCGCCAAAGGAAAATGTGGAATCGTGGTTAAAGCAGCTTACAAAGAACTCTGAATTCACATTCAGCGTAAAAGCACCGGCTGAATTTACACATCCATTTAAATCAGATGATATGAAAAGAAGACTTGACTCCTTTAACCTTTTTGCGGAGAATGTTCTTACACCAATAAAAAATTCTGGTAGACTTGCATTTACAATGTTTGGGCTGCCACCATGGATCGGAAAAACAAATTTTGTATCTGAACTTAAATTAATCCAGGAGGTCACAGAGGGATGGATGAACCCATTTGTGGAACCCAGAAATAGAGTTTTAGTCTCTGGAAATGAGTTCTTAAATGCCTGCACACAATTAGATCTAGGGGCAATATCCGTGGACAGTCCGGATCACTTATTAACAGAAATTCTTGATTCAAACAAGACGTCCTATGTTCGTTTCCATGGAAGAAACAGGAAAAAGTGGGGGGAAAAGGGAGCTGGAATGGAAAAGTATGATTATAAATATACAGACAAGGAATTAGAAGAAATAGCAAATATTCTTCAAAGAAAGGAAGATTCTAAAGTCATGGTTTATTTCAATAATCATCCTTGGGGAAATGCACCAGTTAATGCAATTACTCTAGGAAACTTGTTGGGCATTAAAATTAAGACATACCAGAGTATGCTGTCATAGGGTGGTACAAACGGAATTCGTAAGGGGAACAAAACTTAAGATCACATATAATGGAAACGAATTGGATGTTACATACATCTCAAAAGAGGAAGGTTATTTAACAGTAAAATTACAGAATGGATACAATATTACAATTCCTGAGAATAAAATTACCGTTCTAAAATCAAGCGAGCCACAACCTGTGAAAAAGAAAAGCATTACCTTGAAACATGGAAATGGAATTCCAATATCTTTAATTACCACTGGAGGAACCATAGTAAGCGCTATCGACTACGACACAGGTGCTGTGCATCCTTCCACTGATATTCGCAAAATAATAGACCGCTATCCGTATATGGAAGAAAAGTACGCCATATCTGTAAGAGAATTTGATAACATTTTAAGCGAAAATATGCAACCAAATATGTGGATAAAACTGGCAGCTGTGATAAAAGAAGAACTATCAAAATCAAAAGGAGTTCTGGTTTCACATGGAACTGATACAATGTCATATACAGCATCCGCACTTGCATTTATGTTCGAAAAACTTACGGGGCCAGTGGTCATGGTAGGTTCACAGAGAAGTTCTGACCGACCCAGCAGTGATTCATTTGGAAATATGGAAGGAGCCATGGCATTTTCCTCAACGAATGTTGGGGAAATTTGTATATCAATGCATTCTGGAACTTCAGATGATAGTATAAGTCTTCACAGAGGTACAAGAACTAGGAAAATGCATTCCACAAGGAGAGACGCGTTCAGATCAGTTTCAGGTACCCCCATTGCAAAGTTCAGGAATAAGAATATTGAATTCCTATCTGAATATAAAGAAAAATCCGATGAAATCTTACTTACAGGCAAACTTGAAGAGGAGATATCAATGATTTATTTTCACCCCGGTTTAAAAGGGGAGGACATTGAAAAAATCAGTGAAGGCAAGAAAGCTATCATAATAATGGGTAGTGGTTTAGGGCACATCTCTCAATCATTATTTCCATCTGTCAAGAAAGTAATAGGCACGGGCACAAAAATAGTAATGACAACTCAGTGTATGTCTGGAATTGTGGATTTAAACGTATATTCTACCGGGCGTGAACTCAAGAAATTGGGAGTTGTTTCAGCTGAAAATATGCTTCCCGAGGTTGCTTTAACAAAGAGCATGTATCTATTGGGAAATTATCCGCATGAAGATTTTGAACAGATGATGAAGGTGAATATGCGTGGCGAAATTCTGGAAAGAGAATTTTTAGGTGATTGTTATTAACAGCAAAGATAAGAGAATAAAAATAGGTCTCGAAATTCACCTGCAGTTATCGACCGGAAAATTATTCTGTAAGTGTCCAGATATAAATAGTACTGGAATTAAAGGAAAGTTTACCAGAAAATTATTTCCAACAGAAAATGAATCGGGGGATGTTGATGTTGCAGCACTGCAAGAAGAGCGAAAAAACGTTATCTATGAATATCAGGTAACGGACAATAGTTGTCTTGTTGAAGCTGATGAAGAGCCACCTCATGAGATCAATGCGGAAGCTCTCGAAACAGCTCTTTCAATTGCTTTTTCTTTAAATTCTGAAGTTCTCAATGCAGTTTCTGTTATGAGAAAAGTTGTAGTGGACGGATCGAACACGTCAGGTTTCCAGAGAACAGCGGTCGTTTCTACGGGGGGTTACATTACAATTAATGGCAAGAAAGTAGGATTGACGACAATCTGTATCGAGGAAGATTCAGCAAGGAGAGTTGAATCTGGGAATAATTACACTGCATTTTCTCTTGATAGACTTGGAATTCCTCTTGTAGAAATTTCCACTGCTCCAGATATTGAAACGTTTCAGGAAGCCGTAGATGTTGCACGGGAAATAGGTATGAGAGCTATGCTCACCGGTAACATAAGAAGAGATAGCGATGCAATCAGACAGGATGTTAATTTTTCAATGGGTTATGGCAGGGTTGAAATAAAGGGGATTTCCAAACTATCACTGATTTCAGAAGCACTCATTGCGGAAGAAAAACGCCAAAAATATCTTGCGGAAGCTGTAGGAATTCTTGTGGAACGAGGAGGGTTCAATGGAACGGTTCTTATTGATTACACAGAGAAAATAGGAAAATCTGAGTCTAAAATTATTCAGAAAGGTATTGCCTCAGGAAATAGAATTTATATAGGAAAACTTGAAAATCTTGGGGGAATTTTGAAGGCTGGTGATTACAGGATAGGCAAGGAGATAGCGGATGCGTTAAAATTATTCTCCATTGGAGGTTTTATTCATTCAGACGAACTTCCTGGATACGGCTTAACTGAAGATGAGGTTAATAATATTAAAAAGTTCCTTAAATGTGAAGAAAAAGACGCAATTATATTGATATCAATTCCAGAGTCAAAAAAAGATCTCGCTCAGGATGCAATCAATAAAAGGATTGAGAAGCTATCGTCTCTTAATTTTTCTGAAACAAGAGCTGCGAATGAGGATGGAACATCAAGATTTCTCAGACCAATATCTGGCTCTGGGAGAATGTATCCAGAGACAGACATTCCTACAATCAAAATCAATGAAGGAACGCTGAATAGGTTAAATTTGGATTCACCAAAATCATTTGATCAGTCACTTTTATCTTTTACTAAAGAATGGGATATATCAAGGCAGGAAGCTGAGATAATCTTGGCTACAGGGAGAAAAAAGGAATTTATTGAACTCTCCAGATTATGGGAAAAACCAAGAGAAGTATCGAGAATACTCCTTCAATTTGTTCCAGAAATGGAAAGAAAATACAAGAGGAAGCTCGATTACAACGACCTCAAGAGATTGACCGAAAAGATAGCAACAAAAAATTACGGGAGAATCTCTCTTGAGATCGCCATAGAACAATGTATTTCAGGGAAGAACATAGAGACGGTTTTGATGTCTGACGACATTAGACCATTGGACAGAAGTGAATTGAAGTCTATAGTTGAAAATCTAAGGAAAAGCGGGGATGTAAAAAAGGAAAATATAATCGCGAAGGTGAAAAACGAAACTCCCAGGCCCGTTGATCCTAAGATAGTAATGGAATTATATCAAAACACATAAAAATGATGATCTTTTTAGACTGATTTAATGGTGATTTGAAATTCACTTCACTCAATTCAATTATCTATTATACACAATAAACGTTGGAATTATTGATGGGTGTTAAATATAGGAGAGGCAATAATTTCTTAGTTTTCTCTGCTATTCTAAAAAATTATTAAATATCTTCTTAGCATACTCGTTTAATGTTGCTATATGGATACATCCCGCTCTT
>JAJYDZ010000419.1 GCA_021790415.1 Thermoplasmata archaeon
CTCCCCGACCTAGTTCGGCTGAACCTTATCTCTACAATTTAATTAGTGTTTTCTTTTTTGTTGTTATCAAATCATAAAATTTCCACATCAAAAAGTGATATTTTATCTGAAGAATAGATTAAATAAAAAAAATATATGTGCGAATCATGCAAATGAATGATAAGCAAACTATTATCAACATTCTTAAGAGACGAAAGATTGCAATAATAGGTTCCATAGTATTTTTGATCGTAGATTTGATATACTTCATATATGCACTCTTCACCACGGTGTCAATAACTGAGAACATTGGATTCGGTCACAGTGTTAAGACCACCGTTCCTCTGTGGGTATCAAACCTGACCCTTTATTTTGGAATTTATTTCATATTGCTCACTGTCGGTACTGGTTTATTTATTTATGCGAAATATTCTTTGGGAAAAGCTATCAAAATTTACCTTGAAAAACCTCTTCAGGATATCTCGCTAAATGAGTTCAAAAATGCAAAAAAAGCAATCTTTCAATGTATGAAAACCGGTTTTCCAGATGATATCTAAAAAATAACAGAAAGGTAATTTTCCATAGAAGCATCAACAGGTAAACACAAGTAGGACTATATAAACAGCAGTGGAAAATTCAGCATATTATACAGGTACATCATGAGTAACGTCAATGGGATAACTATGACGGCAAGCATTAAAAAAATTGATAAATAATAAATTTTCATTGAATTTTTGATGTCCTTCAGTTGAGGTTGAAATCCCTCCTCATTGAGAATATACTCATTGTGATGTTCCAGACGAATGTTAAGGGTTGATGCCATGGAAGCAGTGACGAGTCCAACGGCACGATCGGGAGACATCCTGGAAATCTGAAGTATGGATGATTTTCCAACATTCAAATTCAACAGAAATGTGGAAGCTACAAGCATCCCGGCTGCAATACCAGAGGCAGCCCAGTTAAGGAAAGCGTATGCATATGAGGAAAACTTCCTAAGTTGAATCATTTTGAATGATTCTCCAGAATTTGCCTCCTTTGATGAACATATGATCCTATAGATTGCAGCCCCAACAATTCCAAAAAAGATGAAATATAGAAATGGACCAACTATTCCATCCATGTATTCCCTTGCAATGGTTTCTATTATTCTGGAATTTATCGTTTCTGCATTACTCTCATCTACACTTGTTCCGGTGATTAATGATAGGGCGACATCAGCACTTGCATAATCTTTATTCTCAATGTATTTAATAACAGGCTTCAACTTGGCACCAACTGAGGTAATCCTGAAGGTAGAAGTAAGAATAACTGCATAGATAAATACAAGGAGTGTGTCTCTGTAAATTCCATAATTAATGAAATCCAATAGAATTATTATCGGAGTAATTATGATTATGGAGGTTGCCAGCACGATTAAGAAACCTGTTCCGATCTTTCCCTTCTTTCCAACAAATTTATGAAGAAACCATGATGAAATCTTCTGAGAAGTATCGCGAATGTTAATGAAAGCTCTTGGCTCACCGAAAAGAATATCAATGGCAATTGCCAGAAGAAATCCTTCCGCAGGAATCATAAGGTAGGAGTAAATCATTGTTCAATGCTATAGAATAAAGATACTTTTATTGTTTTCTCTATTTGATTATTTATTTTTCATATTATTCTTATGCATTTTATGTTCTATGTGTTTCTTATTACATAATTATGGAAAGACACATTTATAAGCATTAACCAAGCGGGCTCGCCGGGATTTGAACCCGGGTCCTCGGCTTCGAAGGCCAACAGGATATCCTAACTACCCCACAAGCCCGCAACCCTATCATCAAAAGCATAATTAAATTGTTCTTAACTTTCTAATTGGGAGTTTACATATTTATTATCAATAAAAAAGCTATTATAAACTCATCATAAAATATTGCAAACTTGGATCCATATTTATTGAATTAGCTCCCTGTTTCATAATATTCCATTTAAAAATCATTATTGGGATCCGACTATCTCAATAATCTGTTTGGGCCCAAGGTCATGTTTATACCCCAGTGCTATGATATCTCCGGGATAAATTTCTGTTTCCTTTCCGTGTATGATCATATTAAATGTTCTTCCCCCATCCACGGAGACTGCGGTGCCATTCTTACTTCCTAAATCCTCTGCGTATATTTTGCCAGAAGCATCTTTCCTCAACTTGACATGGTGTCTGGAGACATATGGGTTATCTATGGAAATGTCCAGATCCTTCTGATCTCCGCAAGTTGCATTTGTGCACTCATGTTTCCTTCCTATGGTTATAATATCATTGATTTCGTAAAGATTTCCATCGATCTTAATGAAAATCTTATCTATATCATAATTAGAGGATGATTCATTAGCCGTTTCTGCATCTTTAAGTATAGCCTCCAGAGCATTTTCTATTTCATTCACCGTTGAAATACGTTCTTCCGGTTCCATCTGTATGCACTGAGATATAAGTGCCCTTGCCTTTGAATTCAATATTTTCCTTGAAAGATATTGAGAAATCTTATCTGGATTTTCCTCTGGAATATTTCCTGTGAGGATAAATAAATAGACCATACCCATGGAATAAATATCTGATTTTTTGGAGCTCTCTCCTGAATTAAACTGTTCAGGCGCAGAGAATATTTTGGTACCAATCTTGCTTCCCTTAATCCTAATTACTTCATCTTTGGATTGTAGAGTCTCTGCGGAACTGAAATCTATAATTACAGGTGTGTTACCATCCATCATTATATTCTTCGGGTTAAGATCTCTGTGAATTATGTTGAAATCATGAAGATACTTCATACCATTACATATCTCC
>JAJYDZ010000009.1 GCA_021790415.1 Thermoplasmata archaeon
AATACAGACATCTTCCGTTGAACACGTTCAAAAACAATCGCAGAAGATTTCAGGAGATGGCACACCCACCTCCACTGCAATGAAAGCATATTCCCTGTTAAAAGAAAGTAACCTAAGTTTCATGTATACCAAAACCGTGATTTCCGGATCAGGGAATAGTAAAGTGCTTCATATTGAAATTGTATATAGCTATTCCTCAGCAATGACCGCTCCTGAAATTGGCGAAAATATAACACAATTTTCACATGAAGGTAAAGTTAGCGTTAGTTTCAGAGGACATAGGATGTATATTACATCGAGTGTTCACATTACTGACAAATTAAATTTATCGAACACATATCACAACAGGGAGAATAGTCCCCTAATTGCCACTGATTCCATGCCGGGGTCTTTTTATTACCATATTTATACTAAATCGCTGTCAGGATATAATGCGATACTATCGGTTACGAGGGTAGGGATTCCTCAGCTCAGCGTATATTCAGTTGCAACAGTTGGAATTATGCTGGGAGAAGTAGTTGCATATGAGGAGGGGGCAATTATTTCCATTGATCCTGCAGCTGCTTCCATAGTTCCATATACCATAGCAATAATCGCTGCAGACACAGTGTATTTATATACCTATGCTCTGAGTCACCACGCACCAACAATATATATTGACGTAGGATTCAGCTATGGAACGCAATGGTATAATTTCTATAATATTGGAGCATATGGTGAAGAAGGTATGTACATGAGCAATTATGATTCAAGTGGTGGATTGTATGAACCCTTGATGACATCATATGGACCGGGGACAGCTTCAATATTTAGCCATCATGGTGCATGGAACCCTAATGCACAGCCACCATGGTAATATTTTGGTAATAATATGAATCTCGGTTTAACTCTTATTTTTTTTATTACATTCAGCTCCAGCGCTAGTTTAACTTTTATTTTTCTTATTATATTCAATGTATTACTATTTCTCTCCATATTCCTGTATTGGATAGTTCTTTATAGAATATTTCAAAAGAAGCCCGTAGAATGGAGAACCCTTCATGCTACAATGATTTTTCTTTATATTATGATATACTTATACTTCGCATTCACTATCTTTGGAATCGTGATAAGCATTTTGGCGAGCTATCCGTATGTAAAATTATTGATATTTCGTTATAAATTAAAGAAAATGAAACACACATGATGTTAAGAAACTGAATCAAAGGTTTTTAGATTTATTCAGGTTTTTCCTTGGTTTCAGGCCTTTTGTGTGACCAATTATGCATCTTAATGTTTACCGAGCGTACATGCTTTTAAAACCTTCGTCTTTTTTGGAGATACCAGATCAACGGGAACAGGAAGTTTCTTCCTTCCATGTTTACCGAGATCGGATTCAATGAATGATTCATCCTGCACCATTCCCGCTTTAAGGTGATACCATGTTCTTCCAACTGCTTCCATATGATCTTGTCCTTTCCCGTTGATGAAAGCCTCTCTATGAAAAGCCATGTGGTTCTGGAATCTGTTATTGTTACCAGATAGTGCAGGAAGTTCCTGAATGATATCCTGTCGTGGAGTTCCCTTTCAATAATTTCATCAGAACAGTTATACATGCTCGGCAGGGACAATGTTTTGATCATGACAACCTCATCAACGTTGGGTCTTCCGCCTTTGTCTGTATCATTCCTGTAAAAATCTTTCACAATATGTTTAATCATTCCCAGCCTATCATGCCATCAATCTTTGTCTGTCTGGCAATGGATTTCATGGGTTTATAGGCTTCACGGAAACCGTAATCCACAATGTTATTCATTGATTATGCATGCTTGTCCCATGAATAAGGCTTTCCTTTCGCACAACAGTAAATTCATGCCTGAAATACGTATTCTGTATTACCTTTTATTGGAAATGTGACACGAATAAAGATCCAATGTAAAAATAATTCTCGTGAGAAGTTTTAGGAGAAGTCTATTGCTGTAGATTTCATTATATATGAGGGTTGGCCTGAAAATCTATATTCGCGCTTTCATAATATCAACTGTCGAAATAGATAGATATTATTATTACTAAATGATAAGGAATCATGGCATCTTCGGATATTTTAAAAGAGATGATAGGACAGTTCTCTGGAAATGAACAGGTCAAGAAAGAAATAGCCAACTTTGATAAAACCTTCCAGTTTTCCACCACGGAAGGCGCGAATTATTTTGTCAGTGTTGCCAAGGGCGATGTGGTGTTTGGTGAAGGAAAGGCTCCTTCAGCAAGTGTAACAATAACGGGAAAGGATGAGGTACTCTCTGATCTATATTTGGGAAAAGCCGATCCTGTAATGTCGTACATGTCAGGGAAAATAAAGGTTTCAGGAGATATAATGAGCGCAACAAAGATTATGGGGCTTTTGAAGAAATTAAAGAAGTGAACATATGGATATTAAGAAAATTACCGTAATCGGCGGAGGCATAATGGGAAGTGGAATAGCTCAAGTAATTGCCACTTCAGGTATCAATGTGATAGTAGAGGATGCCTTTAAAGAGGCACTGGACAAATCAAAGAAGACAATAAGCGAAAGTCTCGGCAAATTTGTAAAATCAGGAAAAGTTTCAGAAAATGATTCAGCAACAATTCTATCAAGGATAAGATTCAGCAGTGATCTCAAAGAAGCTGTATCAGATTCTGACGTAATTATTGAAGCTGTTCCTGAAATTCCAGATTTAAAGATAAAAATTTTCAAGGATATAGAAAAGTTTGCAAGCCCCAATGCTATTTTAGCAACAAATACTTCTAATATTAGAATTTCAGAAATTTCCGCTTCAATGAATGATCCTGGAAGGCTCGTAGGAATGCATTTCTTTAATCCTCCCGTTTTAATGAAACTTGTTGAAGTGATTAAGGGGGAAAAGACTCACGAAAAAAATTTTGAAGCGATTTACGAACTTGTCAAGAAGATTGGAAAGGTTCCAATCAGAGTTTTAAAGGATACTGCAGGTTTTGTAGTAAACAGAATCAGTGCACCCGAATCTCTGTTCTTCTGTATGCTCCTTCAGGAAGGGATAGATTCACCAGCAGCCATAGATACTTTCGCCAAATCACAGGCTCTTCCCATGGGGCCATATGAACTCATGGATTACGTTGGTATAGATACAGTAGTCCATTCCCTGGAGTATTATTCAAAAACGCTTTCTCCGGATTATGGAAAATGTACATATTATAATTCAATGATGAAGGATAACAAACTCGGCCTTAAAACAGGAGAAGGATTCTACAGATGGGAAAACAGGAAAGCTGTCATACCTCAAGCTCAGCCATCGGATAAGGTCGAGCTCATGGATATCCTATGTCTAGAAGTGAATGAGGCAGTTAAGCTCATAGAAGATGGAGTTACCAGTCCTGATGACATTGAAACCGGAGTAAAACTGGGCATGAATAGGCCATTTGGACCTATATCGGTCGCTTCAGGGTTAACAAATTCAGAGATTAAAGAAAAACTTGAAAACATATCTAAAAAATTCAAGATTTCAGTCTTTGAACCTGCCAGGAGCATTAAGGAAGGAAAGTTGAAAGAGGTCCTCTCAGGAAAAGTGGAGAGGAAGGAATCAAAGGTAAAGGAGGTAAAGCCTGCAGAAACGGGTGCAAAGCCAGAGGGACTTATTGCAATTATAAGAGAAAACAGGGTTGCCAGACTTGAAATAAGGAATGGAAAAAATAATCTTCTCAATGCCGGTGTTCTCAACGAGCTTGAAAGTGCCATAGATTCTCTTTGGAATGATAAGGAGATATATGTCATAGTTATTGCTGGTTCAGGGGAAATTTTCTCTGCCGGGGCGGAATTAACGCAGTTCATTCCTGGAGGAATTGATTTTGTTGAATATTCCAGAAAGGGTGAAAGATTATTCAGGAGATTGTCAGAGATTCCAAAGATAACAATTGCAGAAATGAAAGGATATGTTTTAGGAGGAGGGTTTGAACTTTCCCTTAATTGCGACATAAGGATTGCTACACCCGAGACAGTTATCGGATTTCCAGAAGTTACCATAGGTCTCCTTCCAGGATGGAGCGGCACACAGAGACTTCCAAAACTCATTGGAATGTCAAGAGCAACCCACCTGATTCTATCTGGAGAGAGATTTGATGGAACTACTGCATACAATATTGGAATAGTTTCAAAACTCTTCACCAAAGGGGAAATAAAGGAAAGAACAATGGAATTTGCGAAAGATTTGTCTGAAAAGGTATCTCCCATTGCAGCCGCACTTTCCAAGAGACTCATCAACAAGGGTTCTGAAATGTCAATGGATAATGGCCTTGAAATGGAGGCAATATCAATGGGCCTCCTATATACAACAGATGATTTCAAGGAAGGAATTTCTGCTTTTGTGCAAAAAAGAAAGCCGGATTACAAATTCAAGTAATCCCTAAATTCTTATTTTTTTTAAAAAAATTGATTTTTGAAATCTCTATATTTGAATTTATAAATAGATTGGTAATGGAAAATTTTAGTTAAACTCTCTCTTTTCAAATATAAACAATCCCAATATAGTAGATATAATGAAATATCCTGCCATGATTATGAGCCCTTCTGATATTGTTGCGTTGTATGTAGTTGTGAAGATTGTTCTCTTCGGCCCAATTTGAGTGGTGGAATGGACAATATGGGCAGGGAATGGAACTGTGAATATATTTGTAATTATACCAGCTGTATATGTAATTATGAACCAAGGTTCTATTCCAACCAGACTCGAAATTAGATCTTGCATTAGAGTGAATGCGAATAGGAAAAGGATTATAGTTATCAATATTGAATAGGCGCTCGATTTAAAAAGTGAGCTGAAGAAGAAGGCAAATCCTAGAACTGCTGCAAGATATAGAATTGAAAATAGAATGGCATCCCCTAATTGATAGGGTATACTGTATCCAAAGTAATATATCCCATTAGCAATGGTGATTGCGAGGAAGATAAACATTATTAGAAGCGATGCAACGAACGATGCTATCCACTTTCCAATATATATGGATGATCGTCTTATGGGTCTGCTTGCAATGAAGAATCCAGTTTTGTTCTGAAATTCACCAGATATTGAATCTCCACCAAAGAATATAGCTGATAAAATTATGATAAATGTTATAGATTGCCCTACCCATCCTCCGTAGAAGCTTAAATTTGAAGAGAGAAATGATTGCGGTCTATAATATCCAATAATCCCTGTGAGTATAAAATCAATTATTAGGCCTATTATAAGAAGAATCAAAAATCTCCTTGATCGAAAATAGTTTAAGAGTTCATATTTTGTAATGATAAATAGCTGATCCAAGCTCCCTGGCGTTCCTATCTGCTGATTAACGTCTACATTCATAGTTTCCATTTCAATCACAATGTCTCCTTAATCAAATTCAAATACGTATCTTCAAGTCTCGTAGATGAACTCTTGAATCCTATAAGCCCCAATTGCATCCCTGCTAGGCTTGCCAGTATATATTCCTGACTTTGTAAACCACCGGTATACTTGATCCTTACCGATCTTGAATCTATCCTTTCGACGGAAACTACATTGTTAATACGTGAAATTTGTCTGTTGATTGATTCATCTATGGGCTTTGAAAATTGTGCTTCAGCGGAATCGTCTACTGTGGAAAACTTATCGGTAATTTCTTCCAGAGGACCATAGGCCAGCAGTTTACCATGGTCAATCATGGCAACCTCATCGCAAACGTCTGCAACTTCATTTAAGAGGTGAGAGCTCATGAAAATTAATCTGTCCTTTTTCTTCAGAGACTTTACGATATCACGAACTTCTGCCATTCCTCGTGGATCAAGACCACTGGTTGGTTCATCAAGCAGAATTATGGATGGATTCCCAATAAGAGTTGAAGCAATATTTACCCTCTGCTTCATACCTTTTGAAAATTTTCCAACATTCTTATCAAGCCAGTCTGTCATCTTAACTTCAGCCACCACTTCTTCTATTTGTGAGCCTCTTTCACTTCTTGGTATCCCTCTTAGTTCTGCAACCAAACTCAACGCTTCTCGAACTGTCATAGAAGGATATATCTCAGGAGTTTCTATTAGGGCAGAGCAGTCTGATAGGGCTTTTTTCTTATTTCTTTGAACATCAATCCCATTAATCAAAGCCTGACCGGAGGTTGGCCTTATTAAATCTGTGAATATCTTCAAAGTGGTTGTTTTTCCCGCGCCATTTGGCCCTAGAAATCCTACACATTTTGATCCGGATAAATTTAAGTTTAGATTTGAAAGAGCGGTAAAAGAACCGTATTTCTTTGTTAAATTTATTGCCTCTATTACATTGTCGTCCAATTTTTTTACCTCTTATATTTCCATATTATTAATCAATATAAATCGTTTTTCGATATTTTGATCCAACGGTGCACACACCATATGATGAAAGTTTAATTAATAATGAAATATCATCCCATGAGCGCCACTGTAGCTCAGGTGGTAGAGCAGCTGACTTGTAATCAGCAGGTCGGGGGTTCAAATCCCTCCAGTGGCTCTTTTTGAACCCCACACAATAAATTCAAGTTAAGTTATTCCTCGAAATAGTCTTTTTTGAAGTGGTATTTGAAGAGCCATTCGTAGTGACCATGGAGAGAGCCCCAGTAAATTTTTTCCATAACTTTCTTCTCCATATAGTTCATGGTTGACGGTTCTATTTTTTCAACTGGTCTGTCATATGTTCCCACTACAAATGTGGCTTTGTGAAAACCTGTCTCCATGGAACATTGTGTTCTTCCTGTGAATTTATATTTTTGTCCCGTACCAGTAATCTCCCCTACAATGTTATTGGCCACAACTATTCCCTCAAGATGGGCTTCAACTCCTGCCTTTGATATGGGTATGTTTGTTGTATCACCAATGGCAAATCCATTGTCATATGTTGTTATGTGAAGATCTTTCTTGTCTACCTTGACCCATCCATCCTCATCTGACATATCTGAACCCTTGAGAAATCCTGCAGGTTTATGCGGAGGAGTCAGGAATAGGTAATCATATTTCAAAGTCTCACCCTCCAGTGATGTAATTTCCTTCTTTTCTGCATCAACAGTGTCTGTGTTAAATGCTGTAATACTCTCTATGTCTCTTCTTTCATACATGGGTTCTATAACTTCATTTATTGATTCTGCTGAATATATCCTTGTAAATGGAGTAACATATATTATTTCGACGTCGTCTCTTATCCCTTTCTTCCTGAAGTGTTCGTGGAGCATAAATGCAGATTCATTCGGTGAAGGGGGACATTTATAAGGCAGCCCGCCTATTCCAACAACAATTTTACCAGACTTAATTGATGAAATACGGTTATAGATCAGGCTAGCGTTATATGCATCTGTATGGAAATCCATATTAGCTTGCTTGAGACCATCAATCTGATCATAATCAGGTGAAGAACCTGTGGATATTATGACATAGTCAAAATTGATCTTCTCACTGCTACCCTCAGTTTTTACATATCTGTTTGCCAGATCAACCTTTTCAACATTATCGTAGACCATTTTTACTCCTGGGGAGACAAGTTTTTTCACCGGCCTCCTGATCTTCGATGGGTCGGTTCCCCTGAATGCAACTTCCAGATATCCCGGCTGAAATTCCTGTTCTCTCTTTTTATCGAATAGCGTTATAGTTACTTCACCATTCTTTATCTCCTTTGACAAATCCTTAGACAGCTTGCTGGATGTTATAAGACCTCCAGCACCACTTCCGATTATTGCTATATTTTTCATTTTTATCACCTATTGCGTTGTTTGGACTATTCTTTGGCTTTCTATGTTTCTAAAGTAGTGGAATGCCGTAATGGCAAGTCCAAACACCATTACAAGTATTCCTGCGATTATCATTACTTCCCCTTCCTGCGTGATTAATGGTGATGCCACTTTATTTAAGTATTGACTATTGACATCCATGCTCTCAATACCAATGGCCACTAATATGAGTCCGAAAATTACTGAAAATATTGCCTGCCCCAATAACTTATTGTGCGCTTTTGCCATTTTCTGTGGTTTATCTGGTTTTGATGATCTTTGAGCGAACGCCGTGCTGAGATAAATATATGTAAAGTAACCTGCAATACTTCCAAGTATTATTCCAACTGTAAAGACAAGTCCGAATATGGAAAGCCCTGCCAGACCGCTCCAGAAACCCCCTACACTGCATCCTTGGGCAATTCTTGCTCCTATGGCGATAATCATACCTCCTACAAATCCTATGGAGAGATCTCCGACTTTACTTGCAGAGCCTGAAGGTAAACGAATTTTGAATGTCCCTCTTACCATTGAGAATATTGCCGACCCCGCAATAATCATCAATATGAAAAATGAGAATGCACTTATTATTGGGATGGTTTGATACCAATTATGGGAAACTCCGCTCCCACCAAGATATAGGCCAAATGGTGCCAGAATATACTGTGAAAATAGAGCTACAGGCGTGGTTACCCCAAGGTAATTAAAAGAATGTCCTGCTGCAAAAATGAATGATGCAATCATTGCAAATGAGAAAACTGTACCTATGAAATATGGTGAGTTCAAGATGGCTTTTTTATTCAAAATAGGTGATTTTCCTGTGCTTGCTATTCTGTTTTTCCTCAACCTAAGGGCGACCCACAGAATTGCAAGGAAGAAAAGTATTCCTATGATGGCTGCTCCAGCTGTGGCTGGAATTCCGGGTAGGATTCCGGGAAGGTAATTCAAAGAGCTTCCGTTTGCAATGTTTCCGGTTCCGTTAAATTTCCACCAGTATGTGAGATCCATCCAGTTAAAAAGAGGGAATGCGAAAATTATTGATCCAAGTGCCAACCCCAGCAACTCCATCCAGTTAACAACATACCCTGATCCAGATTTCCAGAGCATACCGACCATGCACCCCTGTCCCAGCATCATACCAAAGCCGAAGATGAATGAGCCTAGAAGAGTAAACCATCCAGCACCGGGCATAAAGGCATATGCATCAACGACCGGAATTGCTCCAATTGCCACAAGAATACCTGTTCCCAAGGCAGAAACGGCTATGCTGATAAGTATGATTTCATATATGCTACTGTATCTTAGACCCATAACCTGATGGGTTGCTATAACCATGCAATAAGTTTTCTTTTCTGCGTAACCACCAAAAAGAAAACCGAGAATGGCATAAAATATAACTGCAAGAATTGGAGCGTATATTAGAACTGGAATAGCGGTCATTCAAATCACCCAACTATGCCTTCTTACCGGTCACCCTGATTGTGATTTCAAATGAATTTTCAATTTCCTTTGAACCCACAAATTCATTCCTTGTTCTTTCACACCATGCCTTTGAATCCGGCACTGCCCCCGGATCGTTTGCAACAAGAACAATTAGATCCCCATTCTGGGCCTTTTTGTAGGCTCTTATGAGATCTGTTATTGGCCCTGGACACGCTGTTCCTCTGCTGTCTACATTCAATGTTGTCATTCTTTTCACCTCATAGCATAATTATCTGGTTCTCTGCTGATTGAATCATAAAGTTGGTTGCGCCAACAATATCTTCAACCATGGGGTCGAGATCCTTTTTCTGTAGATTTAGTGCGCTGGACATTAAAGAACAAACGTATACCTTAACGTCGCCGTCTTTGACCGAGTTTTGAAGAAGTGCATGCCATCCTTCGAACTTGATTTTTCTGAGACCCTCTCTAAGCTGCTTCATATAATCTTCAAACCCCTTTGGTACTATTGCATCTTTTTCATATCCACCCTTTAGAAACAGAGGTAGGGCAGTACCCGTAACAAAAATTCTCAATGGCATGCCCAGATTAACTGCTGTTTGGGTCAGTACCCCAAGCATTACCATTTTCTCCTCCGTTCCTGTAGAAATAACAATTGATATTCCTTTATCCGCCATGTTCATCATCTCTTTACTTGGTAATAATATATTTCAAACAAAGCGATAAGTACCATACCTTATTTATAAGGTGCATAAAAAATGAATAAGTTGCCATACAATTGTTGACAAAGCCTCATATAACCTTATAATGATATATTCATAATTTATATTTTAATAAGACCATACAAGCTTCGTTTCCCAATACATGATATTTCTTTTCATTTTCAAACATATTGTATGAGAATAGTGCATTTATATCATCTAAAAGTTTTTGAAATGAAATAGGTCTTTTCTGTGTTATTGACTGATTGATTCATTTAGACCCCCTGGAATCAAGGGGACAAGTTCATCTTTTTAGATTATAGATAGGCAAACATAGGCATATTTAAATGCATAAATATAAAGCAAATCTCAAATTATATAAATTCAATCCCTCAGAGCATTTATGACTTTTTCATAACTTATTGCAAATAATATTTACCATTATATCTAAATATATATAAAATTAAGAGTTAGTCAGCAGATTTATTGGTATATACGAGTCAAGTAGTTTAGTTGTGACTAACAACATTGCTTTTACTAATGGCCTTAAAGTCAACAAATCCAAGCCATAATAATGCTATTCCTGCTAGTTCCGCATAGTAGAGGAATGCTGGGAAAGCAACGATATACAATGTGCCTGCGATACTAACGACAATCACCCCTGCAATTATGCTGAGTAGCTTATTGTTTCTTGTCTTCCTATATGAAATGGCAGATATCAGGACTAACAAAATTGCAGCCGGGAAAGTCGCGATAGAAGAGGCTATCGTAACCAAAATTGGCAGAGGCCCAAAAACAACTCCTTGAGTTATTATATCTCCTACATTTGTGGTTCCAAGAGAGACTATAAGAAATATGTCGGCTGCAATGTTGAAAATAATATATGCATCAGAAAGTCTCTTCTTACCTAGAAGAGTAACAGAGCCAATGGCTAGAAACTCAACAAGTATTGCTACTAAGAAGAGATACAATCCCATTAATAGATCTGAGAAAATTCCAAAAGCAAATACGACTTCAATTGCAACGGAAATCGAAAAAACCCATAGACCAGCTGACCAGTAGAAGAGGTTCCCTGTTCTTTTCCTTATAAGATTTATGGACATTATTAAAGAGAGCCCTACGCTTAGAATAAGAATAATAATTGTTGATATCTCTGCCTCAATATACATCTAATTATTTCCTGTGTTATGACATTAACATAATGTTTAAAAGGTTTCCTTACAGGTCGTTTTTACATTAGCCAATTATCCATTTCACTTTGTTTATCAAGATTCTGTGTTCGTTTAGAAAAACTCTTTGGCGATCTGATTTAATATTTATGACGGTTTGCAAACTGTTTTCATTGTATTAGAGTTTTTTATTAGAATAACCCCACAAATAAGGGCATAATACAATCTTAAATAGTTATTGCTCATATAAATTAGATTTAAATGCCGAAAGATAGCGATCAACGTGTTTTAAAAAAGAGGGTAGTAATAATAGGCGCGGGATTTGGTGGCTTAAGATTTTTATACGATATCAAAAAGCAATTCAAGAATGATATGGATATTGTAATAGTTGACGAAAGAGAGACAAGTCTAGAAAAGCCGTCACTTGTCGAGGTTGCACTGGCAGGAAAACCCGTGAGTCATACACAGATTCCAATAAAGAATATAGCCAAATCACAAAATGCGGAGTTTGTTAACTCAAGAGCAACTATGATAGATGCAGAAAAAAATCTCGTTACTCTAAAGGATGGATCTATCCTTAATTATGACTATCTTGTCATTGCCACCGGTGCAGTGAAAAATTACGATGCTATTCCTGGTTTCAAAGAATATGGATATTCAGTGTGCGACGATTATCAAGCACCAAGGATGTGGAATGCAATTAATAATTTCAAGGGGGGAAACGTTGTTATTGGGGCCTCAAAAACGAAATGGGGTGAAAAGTCAACCGATATAAAACTAGATGCCCCTTGCGAAGGGCCAATAGGAGAAATAATGTTTATGCTTGATTTTTTCCTGAGAGAGCATGATTTGAGAGAAATATCTAGCCTTACTGTTTTTACCCCTGGTAAGATATTTTTTGATGATGTTGGACCTAAGATCCATAAGAAAATAGAACCGATAATCACAAAAAAAGGTATTAAGATCGTGACTGAAAAAGTCATCACCAGAATTGAAAAAAATTCAGTTCACTTCGAAGATGGTACAGAACTTCCAAGCGACCTCACGCTGGTAATACCTCCATATACAGGGCCAGAGTTAATCAAAGATTCTGGGTTAGGAGATGAATACGGTTTTATAAGAACAGATGAACACATGAGACATCCTCTACATCAAAATATATTCGTCGTAGGAGATTGCAACGCCAATTCAATGCCAAAGCTAGGTCATATTGCTACATTACAGGCTGATGTGGCAGCATCCTCTTTTGCAAATGAAATAACTGGGAAAGGTAGTGTGATTAAATTCAAACCTGAAGTTTTCTGTATAATGAACAGAGGAGGAGTCGAGGCAACCTTAATTTTATCAGATACCCTTTTTGGTGGTAAGGTTGACAAGACACTGAACGGACCCATCGCTCACCTTATGAAATGGGGATTCGATACATATTCATACTATACCAGAGGAAAGTTGCCCCCCGAACTTTTACAGAAATCACTGGAGACCATGCTTAAAGAATTTTAATAATAATTCCATAGGATTCAATAAAAGGGGTGTTACATTTTCTTTATTATCTTTATAAAAAGAGAATCAGTTTTCTCCCTCTGCAATTGGTTCCTGATTTTCATTTTGGCTATTTCCAAAGTATATGTCAAAGAAAAAGTAGGTTAGTACAAGAAGAATTGCTCCTCCTATTAAGGTTGCATAAAACATTTGGGTTTGCATTGCTGAATTATTTAAAACTGATGTAATCAGAAGGTTCTTGCCTAACAGGTAAGGATACTGTGAATATGCTAGAAAGAATATAGATATGGATAGTAATCCCTGAAATACTAGTTTGTTTTCAGCAATGTTCTTTGTTTTGTTGAACATCCAAAGCAGAGGAATTGATAAGGTAAAAATAATCGGTATTATAAATAGAGTTGAGTTGTTGGTATCTCCCATTTCAAAGATAGAAATCCCTGAAAGTAACATGCCCATTGTTGTAACTATAAAGGGTAGAAAAGGGTTTACGTCCAATCCATAATACACCGCTGCAAGTCCGAAGAAAAGTATAGCTATCCCTATTATGAATCCGTCGTCAGGAAGAAATGTGATGAATGAAATAAGATTAAAAGTTTCAGCATTGAAATTCAATCCGTGCCCACCAATGAATGCAGCATAGATCATAACTATCATTGCCCCAAGTACAAAAGTAACAATTGCATATGCTGAATAAAGCAGTCTTCTGTTAATGATTCGATTCTTTCTCTTCCACAGGTTTTCTGCTGAGATGATTAACGTGTTTCTAAGGACATACAATATGAGAAGGATCAGAATATAGCTTATAAATGAATATGCCAATAATGGGAGAACGTCTGGCATAAGACCTTCCAGATTGACAACATAGAAGACAAAGAAAGTTCCAGTAACTTCCCATATAGGGATTAAGAATTTGAATACCTTTTTCTCACTTTCCTTATACTTGAAAATTATGGCCGATGCAGCCATCAGTTCAGTTGATGCAATAGTGAAAAACATTGCAAAGATTATGAGATTGAGTACCACTTCAATATCTATCGTTTGAACCATTTTGACCTCCTTGCCCTTTCCAGTTCTGTTTCCACTGCGTCGTTTTTCAAAATTCTATATGCGAAATAGAAACAAAATGGTACGACTAGGAAATAAAAGACTATTATAGCAATACCCAGTGGAATAATTGAGGGAGAAGTGTTGGCTGCAGACTGTACAGTCATAACATTGTATATGATCCATGGCTGCCTTCCGACTTCATCTGTGACCCATCCACTATCATAAACTAAAGCAAGAAGAGGGCCGGAAATAATCATTCCATAAATGGGAAGGGTTGTTGTAATGGACTTTTTTCTGAGTAGT
>JAJYDZ010000420.1 GCA_021790415.1 Thermoplasmata archaeon
GCTAAGCTACAGCCCCTACGCCGTTGATCGGATTTGAACCGATGACCGCTCGGTTAACAGCCGAGTGCTCTACCAGCTAAGCTACAACGGCAGGCTAATCGAAAACGTTGAAAAGCTTTTAACTCTTTCGGATCACAGCAATCCAAATATATTATTTTTAAATTTCAAAGAATTAGATAAAGAGCCCATTTATATGAGACCATAATTCTTCAAGTGTGCTTTTAATGCACATTCTGGCCATACCATTATAACCCCAATCATAAGATTTCATGGTATTAGTGTATGTACCGAATAATTGCAACTTAGTGGGTATTGATGCCAGCCATTCCCTCAAAAGTATTGAGAAGTCCACAATATTTTTGGTCTTTTACCTTTCAAGGAAATAAATATTAAATATAGACGATTTATTGTTTGAAATGATGAATTATCCATTAATTTATTTCATAAGGAGAAAAATACCTTTCACTGGTAAAATTTTAGCAATAATTTTTTCTCTGTTGGTGCTCTTTATTCCTTCTGTTGGTATTGTTCATTCTGGTGCCTTTGATAATTCGGTAGTGCATTCTTCTAACCAAGACCTTACCGGTGTGGTGAATAATTATAAAATTTCCAATTCACTTTATGACATATCTAGCAATGCAAATTCTACCCTATCTGGTCAAAATACAATTAACCTTATACCAGATGATCTAAACATTATAAGTGGCGTTTCGTCTGAGAAGATTGAGAGTTTTTCACCAAATACCCCACTTTTTAAAAATTACAACTATTCAATTATAGAGTCAATCAATTCAAATCAAGTACCGGCTGCTTCCTTATCCACTGGTTCCAATAACGGAGCTGTATCTTTAGCCGATATCTCAATTGGTTACACAGGGTCCGAAAACCTTGGGGTCATTAGTGAATATTTCTCATACGAGGCGAATTCTACTATGGACATGACCTTTAAAGTAACAGCTCAAAGTGGATCATTAATTCTTTTTGTCAGTAATGGATATACGCTTGTCCCAAATGGATTTTGTACACTCAACCCGGTTCAGATTAACGGAAATAGCATTCAAGGTTTACAAGGAACAAGCATTCAGGGTTCAGGTGGGATATGGTCAAGCATTTGCCCTGCCTACATGCAAGTAAATAACAGTGGAACATTTTATATTTCAGCGAATTTCAAGAGTACCGATGGTGCTATAACAAGTTATGTATTGGTGATTGGCCCAGAACAAAATGTAAACCCCCCTGCCATTACAAATACAGGTCAAACAAATTTTCCATATATGTTGTTGTCTGCAATTACGATTGGGGCTGTAATATCTTTTGCCGTCACTGTTTATTCTTTTAGTAAAAAAGAGAACCTGATGGAAGCACAGAAACATCTAAGTGGAAATAAAATTTAATAATTCTTCATCATTTTCAAACCCTATACGATACTTGCCTGTATAAGTAGAATTTGTAAGAAGTATTATGAAATTGCATTGCTTTATTTGTTTGTTAGTTCCTGACATATCTCCTTTAAATTTATGCCACAAATTTTTTCAATATCTTCATTAAGCATAACAATTTTTTTGGATGCTTCGAACAAATTTTTTCTTTTATAATTTTCAACAGTTTCTTCCAGGGTAATAATTTTATTCCCTGAAACCAAATTATCTGCTTGAGCGACTATTTTCTCTTCGATGGTAATTGGTGTATAATCTTTTACTGGAAGACCCAATTTTGATGCTTCTTCTTTTGTTATGCCAGCCCCAGTATGCCTTTCAACTATTTTCACGATCTCTTCAGAAACTTTTGCTCCTCTGAGGATCTCCGCTCCTTTTACTGCGTGATCAATCCCATTAGTTACAGTCCTTCCAATATCATGGAGCAAAGCACCGGCTCTAACAAGATCCATATTGGCATTGCACCTCGAGGCTATGCTTGTTGCAAGTTGCTCAACCATAAGCACATGATCAAGTATCCTCTGAGTGGCATTGTTTCTTTGAAGAATCAGGAGACATTCCTCACCGTCTGGGATATAATCGACTTTCTTCCCTCTCTCCATGGGAATAATTCGTCTCATCCCCTTTAACGAAAACTCGAGTTCTTTACCCTCATTGAGGCGATCCATAAGAATGGCAAGTGCCGAAACCTCGCTGATTGGCTGAGAAGTTACCGATACATTGTAATCACTTGTTTCATATGCCCAAAAAGGTACCTTTTCTGCCCCAACTATTATCAATATTCTGTCGTTTGTTTTTTTATGAGATTCTTTAATTTTCTCAATTGTATCCTTCAATGGTAATCCATACATTGTGAGATGTATTTTCAAAAATCCATTTTGCGAAGCAATCTCCTTTGGCTCAACGCCTGATTTTACAAAGAAATTTCCACCAAAGTTCCTGTTGACATTCTCAATATTTTCTTCAATTGCAGGGTCCTTTGTGTCTATAAAAATCCCTGAGGCCCCAAAAGCTCTTGCTGTGAGTGCAACATGAGTCGTTATACGTTTATCTCTTTCAGGACGATGTCCAATACGAAGTATTTGTATGTCCTTGTTTCCGTCCATCCAATTTACTCTGTATCTACCTTTTCAATCTTATATCCTTTAATCTGCATCAGCGACGATCTCTTCACTAATCCCCTGAGAAGAGTTTGTGAAATATCTAGACTGGTTGCTGCATCTCCCAGAAAGACCCCTTCTTTTTCCTTCATCATCCCAATGAGTTTGTCTTCATATTCATTGAGCTTCGCTTCAGAAATCGTTGTTGCATATATTATGTCAGCAAGTTCACTCATGGTACCCAGTAAATTGA
>JAJYDZ010000421.1 GCA_021790415.1 Thermoplasmata archaeon
AAATGAAGGGAAAAAACAACTGATTAAAGAAGTGATTACAAAAAATGAAACTGAACCAACTGAATATTCTGATTTCCCCAAGAACATTATCTTACATGGCCCTGTTGGGACTGGAAAAACTGTACTTGCGGATATTATTGCCCGTAAGTTGGTCGCTAAACAAATAAAAGATCGGTTAGAAATTCCATCGTTTATCACAGCCGATTTGGATGCTTTATCGAATAGTGTTCAATCAGTTGACCCAGAAAGAATTAAAAAGATTACATTTCATCAATCATATGGCTATGAAGAGTTCATCGAGGGCATATCTGCAAAAACTAACGGTTCCCAAATTGAATATAATACAAAACCGGGTGTATTGAGAGAGATTTGTCAAATAGCAAGTGAGAACCCAAACAAGAATTATGTTCTGGTAATTGACGAAATTAATCGAGGAGAAATTTCAAGAATATTTGGAGAATTGATTACCACAATAGAAGAAGATAAAAGGAGTAATAAAGTAGATGGGAAATACTCGACCACTCTACCACTTTCCGGTCTGAAGTTCTTCGTACCAGAAAACCTGTATATTATAGGCACTATGAATAATACCGACAGAAGCATCGCTCTATTGGATGTTGCTCTAAGGCGTAGATTTACATTCTTTTATGTTCCCCCATCAGAAGTTCCCATTTCAAAATGGCTGGATTCTGAAAATTCAGTTGATCTAGAATTTAAAGAGGTTCTCACAAAGTCATTTAAAAGATTGAATGAGAAAATTGCAGATACTAAGAACGAAGATTTCCAAATAGGGCAAGGATTCTTTTCAGAGCTGAGGGATAGCAACGACAAGATCGCGTCAACGCAGTGGATATTCAGGTATAAGATCATTCCATTATTAATGGAGCATTATTATGGCGAGTATGATAGATTGAAAGAATTACTTGGCGAATGTTTTATAGAAGACACAAACGATAGTGACCGAATTATCTGGAAAGACTATATTTTTGAGGAGAATCACAAAGAAGAATTTAAGTCAGAATTAAAAAAGTTCTCTGAGTTAGATGAGTAATATATCACAAGTGCATAAGGTTATATTCGAAAATCAAAAGGTGAAGAACCCAGAACTAAAGGTAGAACTCAAGAATTTTTTCAATAGATTTCCAGACTTTGAGAAATATATCACAAATGCAGGTACCGATATTATGGTTAGAAACTATGTTGGAGTGATTGGAACAAAGAATTATAAAATTGAAATATTACCTAAAATATGGAGGAAATCCCAGGATGAAATTATTAATTTCAATCATTTGAGGGATAATTTTTTCATTTTATTCTCTTATGCGTTCTTCAGACCGCCCTTCTTTGAACCTTATCTTAAGCTCCTAGAAAAGAAGAAAATAGATAACCTCAGGGACTTCACCTTAATGCTCTTTTCCAATACTCTCTTTGATGAAACAAGAAAAGGCATTTACAAAAATTACGTAAAGGAACATGCTACGTCTAAGTATCTCAAAGGTAAACTTGAAGTCAGAAAGCACATCATAAGGCCTAACAAGTCTCTTTTTGACGTTGAAACACATAATTTTAATGGAGATAACAAGCTTAATCAAATATTTGAATGGAGTTTAGAGGAATTTTTGAAGACTTCAAACGATGTTAGGCTCAGAAAGCAATTGTTACAAATGTCTGGCATCTTTAAGTCAGAATATGTCAAGTCCCTAAAATACAATGACCTCACGTATAGCTTCAACAGAATTAACGACAGATTTGAGATTCCGTATAATTACGCCTGTATCCTTTTAGAGAATAAAACAGCTGTTTCGGGAGGAAACAAAAAAGAAATGATGTTTCTCTACGACATGAATAAAATTTATGAAAAATTTCTTTTCAATTTTATCTATAGAAATAAATTACAGATTTTCGGAACCAATAAAGTAAAGCTTGAGTACGACAAAGGCCATAGAAATATGCTTCTAGACCCTTTGACCAATAAAAAACGCTTCATGACGAAACCGGACATTAGGTTAAAACTTGGACACTTGACACTGATTCTTGATGCAAAAAACAAAGAAAACGACAACCAATTAATTAACGGGATAAAAAGAGAAGATCTATACCAGATGCATGCCTATTCGCATTCTTATGATGCAGATTCTATCTTGTATTATCCTTCTGCTGCGGAAGATCATGACCCTATACAAGGACCATATAGGTTTCACGAGAACTCAAATCATAATTTATGGGTCTCCACCATAAATTTAGACTTCTCCGGTGAGAAGATGGAATGGGAAAACAGGATGATAGCCAATCTTAAAGAAGATTTTGATATAGTCGTCAATCATCTTACAAAATAGACTTCTAGATACATAAGTTTAACAAAGGCGGTATGGGTCCGATTAATTAAATGGATAGCACCATAAGTGGCTATATCTTGTTATAGCTGCTCATAGTAGACTTTAACTATATACATATGATTACATAAGCATGGAGACAACTATTCAAATTAAAAAGGACCTCAAGGAAAGGCTCAATGCTTTGAAACTCTACCCAAACGAGTCTTACGATTCAGTCATAAGAAGACTTTCAGAACTGGCAGAGGACGAAGAACCTCTTTCTAAAGATACAATTGAGATGATAGAAATGTCCCTGAAGGACATTAAAGAGGGCAGGGTATATACAACCGATGAAGTGAGGAAGAGGCTAAAAATTGCCTGATTACGAGGTAAAATGGACAGAAACAACTGCCCGGTTCTTGGAGAAAATGGAAAGTATTGAAGCCGAAAGAATCTTGGAAAAGATGAAGCTT
>JAJYDZ010000422.1 GCA_021790415.1 Thermoplasmata archaeon
TTCATCGAAGATATTTTTGGAATCGGGGTAGAAGGTTGAGAGGAAGGCAACTGTGCTTACGAGCATTCCCATCGGATGGGCATCATAGTGGAAACCGTCCATGAATTTCTTGACATTTTCATTTACCAGCGAATGATGCGTTATGTTGTATGCCCAGTTTTCGTATTCGCTTTTGGAAGGCAGCCTGCCGTTTATCAGGAGATGGGAAACTTCAAGATAAGTCCTGTGTTCGGCCAGCTCCTCGATGGGGTATCCACGGTACCTGAGCATTCCTCTTTCGCCGTCTGTAAATGTTATGCTGCTCTTGCAGGCTGCGGTGTTTAGAAACGCAGGATCGTAAGAGAGCAGACCGAAGTCGGATTCTGAAGTCTTTATCTGCCTCAGGTCCATTGCCCGAATAGAACCGTCGGATATCTGTATCCTGTATTCTTTTCCTGTCCTGTTGTCTATGACAGTGAGGTAATCTCCTGCTTCAATTCATCCTGACTTTCAGTCACCCCCTCCCCTCTTAGCCTTCGTCAATTACCATGGCCCTTCATGGAACAATGTTAGAAGATTGGGTTTTCTATTCTTCAGGTGAGTATATGAGAGAGACAAGAGGTTCGAAAGCACCATTTCAGCCCTTTAATATATATCCAATCCTTATCTAAAATGCAGATACACAGAATCCTTTTATACAAAATTAAATATAAAAAATTATAGAATCTATAATTTATTGTTTGCTTACCAATGAAGAAATTGCATTTACAATCTCATCCTCCATCATCCTAGTTCTTTGATCGCCCTTATCTAAAATTTCCTTGAGAAAACTTTTCGAATACTTGCCTTCTAACAAACCTTTAAAATTTCCAAGTTTCTTGTAAAGAACAATAACATCATCTCTCAGAAGATTTCTATTTGTATCTTTTTCTAAGACTTCTAATATCTCTTCATTATAGTGACCATACAAAATATATCTACTAAGCTTGCGGATGCTTTGGATGAGTTCAGAATTCCCAAATATGGAATCTCCAGCAATGTAACACGCGGTGAAAACCCATGCAGAGTAAGTTGAAAGAAAGCCATCAATTTTTGTGTATGCCCTTAGAAAATCTCCACCCAATTTTATGTTCCCATTAGCTATATCTTCTATAAGCACTCCAGATACCCAACCCCTTAGTATCCAATGATCAGTGTCATCGAAGCTTTCACCTCCAAAGATATAGCGTTCGAGTGGAAGGTTCAACATACGCAGCATTTCATTAAAAAAAAGATAAGAGCGAGAATCTGGTTTCAATATTTCTTGGCCTTTTACTTTAAAGCTATTGTAGTCTTCTGCAATAACTTTTAACTGTTTTCTAAGATTGTAACATGTCTCTGGCCCAAATCCCGTTTTATAGACTGTTTTCCCCCAACTAGTAACAACCAGTAACTTAGCTTTCCTATTTACTGTTTCAAAGAAAATGAGTCTCTTCTCCACTAGATTAAGAAGTCTCCTGACACTTATTTTTTGCTCATTGGTTTCAGGGCCGAGAAATATAAGGCTATCTATCAAATCTGAATCAATGTCTGGCAAAATCCCCTCCTCTAAACATGCTAACAAAGCCGACGAAATTGCCTCCAAATATGCTAAGAATATTTTAAATTTTCTTTTGTTATCTTCACTAAGCTTCTCTTCCCAACCTTCTTCAGGAGTGGGTTTTCCTTCTTTCCAGATGTTCCATTCTGAGATCGCTTTCCATAGAATTATACTAGATTCCACAGCAGAGGTTATAATAGGTTCTATATCTTCATTCTTCGTCAACGCATAATCTTCAGCAAGCCCCTTTGGTGTTTGATCCTCTTTCTTTCCAGATTCATTAATTGCTATTACTACCTGTCCTTCAGTGTGGAAAATGGCCTGCCTGCTCTTCCAATTATGTTCAGAAATTGACTTTTTTCCATGTTTCTGTATCTTGTGGAAAGTTTAGGAATATACACAGTTTTAATAGGTAAGTTAACTCCTTCAGATAAGGTTGAAGTTGAAAGTATTATGCCTATAGCTCGTTGCCTGATCCCTGTTTCCACTATTTTTCTTGCAGCATAAGGCAATTCGCCCCAATGAACTGCAATGCCCTTTTCGAAGGCTTTAGAGAGCTTATTTTCCTTTCCTGCTAAGCGTGAAAATCGATCACTTAATTCTTTGAGGGCTTGCTTATTAAATGTTTGACCATTTGGTAGAGCATGCATATACTCCTCAGCAAGATCTATTAATCTGTTACCGCCATATTTATACCCTCTCCATGTCATATTATAGTGCAATACCTGATCTTTTTCTTCTTCAAGGAAAGTCTTCACTATTTGGACTCCAGCTTTGTTGCTTGCATTTCGTCTCAGACCTTTTGGCATATAGACGTTTCTGTACGTACCGTCATTGAATGAAACTGTAACTTTCGGTCGCTCATCGATTGAAACTGTTCCTATTCTGGCAGGTGTTGGCTTCCACTGTGTTGAGAATGGATCAGATGAAAGTACCCATTTACTGAGCCAGTTGAAATCAGACTTTCTTACAATTGCACTCATAAAAAGAACTCGAGTCCCGTATCTCTTATAATATCGCTTGATGGATAACTGTATCTTGATTCCTCGGTATGATGATCTAATTGAGTGAAATTCATCAACAACTAAACCTGCAACAGTATAGTCAAAGAATGAATTTCGCATCAAGATGTCAAATTTTTCTGGAGTCAAAACTATAACATTATTGTTCTCCAGTGCGTTCTCTGTATCGAATGATACATCACCTGTCAACTGACAAACGGAAATTGA
>JAJYDZ010000423.1 GCA_021790415.1 Thermoplasmata archaeon
GGATGTGTATCTAATAAAGCTTGCTTTTACAGTGGCCCCCTGTATATTGGTTTCTACAGATAATGAGCTTATTGCAAATACAAAGAGGTTTGAGTCAGAAATAAAGGTCAGTCCTTTTCATAGAGACGATTTCATTTCGCACATTATTCATTAATTCTGGGTCACTCGCCACCGTTTTACAAGTATCTTATAACCGCGGTGTGATTTGTATTCCCTTAAAACATTAAGCAAATTCCGACCGGTCTATTCTCTGTTTCTATTATACGCATCATTTTAGAACAGACTAAAAGAACGATTATCCAAAGAACATAACGCTGGCACTGAGTAGGAATCAGTTGAATAATTCAATTTTCACCTGATATTGCTAACCACCCACCCTCTGGTATATTGATGCTGGGATTCATGAAATGTCTTGATACGCATTCTTTCTCGATCTTGAAATGTACTGTGATGAAGAATTTAACCAACCCGAAACCAGGAGAGAATCCATTTTCGTGACGGGAACCTTTCGAGAGTACTATTGCACCGGCCGAATTGCCTATTATAATGCCGCTAAAATCTCGTAGTCTATCCTGCAATGACCTCAATTCCAGCTCCCGATACAACACATCAGTATCGCCGCCTGGTAGATAGACAACATCAACAGAATCAAACTTATGGCTAACTTCAATTTCCGTATCTTCCTTCTCCAGGAATAGTACATCCCGGAACCCGTTATCTGAGAAATAGTCACAAAATATTGTCCTGTATTTTGTTTCCTTCTCCATCGATTCTGTGGTCCACGGAATCACCAGTATTTTCCTGGTTGCAGATAGCTCCCCTACTTTCCTTATCAGTGCTTCATTTGTTCTTTTTTCGACATCCTCGCCTCCCTGCAGGATAATAAGTTGGTGATTCATACTTGCATTAAGGAAGAAGTAATCTAAAAATCTATCTTCCTTTCTGTTCTCCTTCCCCTTGATACACTTTAATTCAAAATCTTGGGATATCAATGGGCCGGTAGAGGTAACCGCAACGCTTGGGAAAAGGAAATGGAGTAATGTTAGAACATCCACAGAGTGCGTTAGATTCTGGATCTGGTCCATACCCAACCCAGTATGCATTAACAATGAATGGTCAACTGTCTCGTCCCACACGTAGTTCTCCAATCCCAGACTCCTGCTCTATTTCAAGACAAGCATGCTAAGAACCTCCACTATCCCTCAGATTTCCGCCGTTTTTTGAGAATAGAAAACATTAAAGCTTCAGAGTTCTAAATCACCCAGAAGCACGCGTCTCAAACTATCTGCCGTTTCAGGCCATTTCGTCAATATCTCCTGGTCACTGGAAAGTATTGGCAGAACCGAATCCTTTCTATCTATCAGGAATTTAAAATATTCATCAATAACGAAATTCCAGCGTTTCTCATCCTCTATTCCAGTAATCTTCACATCGTCTTCATGAATTTTGCCGCATTCGGAACACAAAATGCTTGACAGGTAGAAAAAGTTCAGCAAAGCTTCTCTAGGGTCTCCAGGAGGAGGAAGAATTTTGTCCCTGTTGATTGTGGGGACCTCCGAGAAACCATGTTTTCTCTCATGGAGGTAGTCCGACATCCGCATGGTCTCCTCAGTCAAAGCTTCAAGAAATTCCTGGAGTTCGTCTTCAAACACAGGACTCATCGCAACAACTTTTGCAGAAAGTTTTCTGGACAGGAATTCACTGAACCCGTCCATAGCATCTGCTTCTACCATTTCAAGATCATCGATCGCCTCCAGTGCAGATTTCCTTTTTCCGAAGATTGAGAACGGAATGCCCATAATTAGAGCGCGCAATGTGTTTTCACCGGAAGACTCTGACACGTCCACGTCACTCTCCGGCCCGTACCTGGGCTGGGTTATGTTCCTGATCTTGCCCTGGCTTGAGTAGATCAGGTATTTGTTGGCATTTATACGCACTTCTTTGTCGAGGTCTTCTATCAGGTCAAGAACCTCGCGATTTAAAGTTTCTCCAAGGTATCTTGACTTGTAATCTTCCAACTCAAAGAGCTGGCATATGATCCACTGGTTCGCGTCGCCACGATATTTCGGAAGGTTCAGTGCGAACTCTTTCTCCTCATCCATAGATGTTACAAACGGCTTATGAACATTCTCGTAAGCAATTTTGTTCTCAATCATTACTATGCATGGAAAAACCCCCGGCAAGAAGTTTTCATCCTCTGCAGTGATCCATTGCTTTATTGTGTTGATTTCACTGTGGGAGAGCAAGACGTTATCCATAACTATTTTTATCACACTTTCAGCACCAAGTTTCCCGATCAGATCACTGCTGGCAGTCACTATCTGCTTCATGAACTTTTTTTCGAGAGAGATCCGCTTCCGGTAAAGTTTCCCTCTCAGAGTGATGTCGGAACCAAGAGCAGTCCTCATATTTGCGTCAATTTCTGAGAGCCGACGCCTGGCTTCGATCAAATCAACTTCATCATTATCCATACTGCTTCCCAGATCTAGAAAGAGGTTGAAATATTATCGCATGTCCATGGAGATTATTCTGTGGTAAGGGTCAGCGGTTTTATCAGAGGCTACATGTCAAACGTGGGAACGACAGAATGGCTGCAGAACTAAATTCCGCCCTACATCTACGAACAAGGCAAACCAGTGAGAACACGTGCATAGATGACCGTTTTCCCTTTATGGTATCGATAGGGGTTTGAGGGAAGCAGTAAAACTCCGATCTTCAGGGAGGAGATACACGGACTTTCCCCAATGTGAAACTATATATTC
>JAJYDZ010000424.1 GCA_021790415.1 Thermoplasmata archaeon
CTGTCTTGCAATATGTATGTATTCACCTGCGAAAATATCAGGAACTGCGGTAATAACATAGAATTTTCTTCCCTTCAGTATATTGACCCTTGATATACATGGTATTCTATTTTCACTCATCAAACTGTCCATGCCCCTTATGAAGTTGTTCTCTGTTGCGGCATAATAGATCTTTCCTGGAACTATCTCCTTAACATCTTCTCTCTGGGGTTTCTCATTGGTGAAATAGATACCGTTTATATTTCCCCTGCCAATTGGTGTTTTTTCTATTCTAACCCATTCAGTTCCCATTGGATTTCTTTCCATCTTAAGTTCTTCTTCTGGTGGATCAGTTTCTATACCTATGAGTGTTAATTTTGTCCTATCTGTTATTCTTCTTATGGACTCTCTGAATCCACCACTAGGGCCAAGATATTCAACCTTGACATCTGATTTTTCCATGAGTTCTTGCAAGATCACCTTTGATACATCGTCTATTTGAGAATCATGAAATAAGAATTCCATTCTATACTGGCCCTTAGAAATACTGAATGAGGACAGCACAACTGATGGTATAACGAGCAATTTTCTAGCCGTTTCGGTTAATTGGAAATTCTTTCTTGCAATACTTCTTACCCTGTATATATTGTTCATTTCCATTGCCTTTGACTCATTTAGGAATATTACCATTTCCCTCTGCATCTCTTCGGTTTTCTTTACAAAGAGGTTAATTTCTGTTATCTCATCCTCGAATATGAAACCAAGCTCTGACTCTATGCCAAACTTCTCGGTTTTTTCTGCCGTACCACCCTTTGGTTTAGAGGAAAGACAGAGTTTCCAGTTCAAAGCATCCAGTTGTTCCACATTTTTCAACTCCTTTATTCAGTTACATGCAATTTACCGGATAGAACCCATGATAAATGCATATGCCGTTAAACTCATAAACTGTCAACATATATAATATATTCTCCTTATAATTGAGTTGGACTACAAGTGAAATAATTCCTACATAATAAATGGATTCCTGCGTCAGCTAACCGATTGTTTAGAAGAGACAACCTTACTTTAAGAATATTTAAATACAGCAATACGAATATGCTATGCATGCATTTCACAAAGAAGGAAATATATGGAGTTATTTCCATTGTGGTGGTCATTATTGTTGTGGTATCAGGTATTGCAATTTATTCAAATTTAACAAAAAATACTGCTCCTGTTCCGCTATCGAAGTATGTAAAAATTTCAAACAATGACCTACTAAGTAATGGACAGGATCACATATATTTCATATCATGGTATGGGTGTCCCATAGGAGCTGATAATTCTTGGGTTCTCTACAGTTTCCTTAATTCAACGAGAGATGTGGCACCAGATGTTGTCCTGCATAAATCAATATCTGGAACACCAGCCCTTTTATTCCTTAATGGAACACATAAGCTTGGTGAAAATATAAGCTTCAACTACGCAGGAGTGCCTTTTGGATTCACTTCGCTGTACATGTATAATGAAACCATGACTGGAGGTGTATATAATAACGCGATATCCAGCAGTTCAAGGGTGAGTTATGCACTTAGCGTTCTTAAAGGAAATCTCCCGGAGAGCGTATATCAGGTTGCAGATAAGTATGAAACACAGGTCAGGATTCAGAATCAAACCGGATCATGGTCTTCATCGACAGGCCACCTTGTTACAATACTAATAGTGACTGGCCCTGACGGCACATTCGTTCACTTCTGGTTCATGTATCCATCATTTACCAGAACAGTATCACCACAGACAGTATTCAAAAATCTCTCCACATACCCACAGATAAGCAACGCTGAGGAACAGTTCCTGAATGCGCTTGGAGGATCCAATGTTGCATGTGCCTGAACTCCTCTAACTAATTTTTTCTAAGAAAAGTCCACTTCCTATTACTCTGGGATTTATCGGTTTTTGTGATTAAAATTGGTGTGGAAATTATGGAATAATCTTCTTTTCCTTAACCTTTGCTTCATCTGATATCTTCAGTGATTTTGCCTCGACATAATCAATATTACACCCTGCTTCAATAATTATGTCGTCACCCTTAACATATTTCGAATTTGTTGATTCAAGAAAAGCCCTGTTACAGATTATTTCATCTATTTTTGCCTCTCCGGAAAGGAATCTTTTCTTCTGCAATCTTATTTCAACGATGTCAGATTGAAGCTTTACAACATGGCTTGTAGAATTGTATATCTTCATTTCAAATCGCCTTGAACTGATAGAATCCGCATTTATCCTTCCGGAGATGTATATCTCATCCCCGGTTACAGTTCGAACTTCAACTAATCCGGAAGATTTTAACATAGTGCATTCGATTGATTCTGCCTTTGTCTTTCCGGAATTTTCAATATTCTTTGCCCTTAGCAATTTAGAAATCTTTGCTGAACCAGAACTTTCAAACTCATCACATATGACTGATTCTGCACTGATTGAACCTGAAGACTCAAGTTCAGATGCTTCCATATTACCTGCAATTTGAAGAGATCCAGAGGATTCAATTTTATTTCCCCTTACGTTTCCTCCTATATGCATAGAACCAGAGGAATGAATTGTATCTGATGAAATAACATCCTTTTCCACCCTGCAGCTTCCTGAAACGTGAAAGAAAATCGAGTCAATGCTACCATCAACGGTAAGAGAACCTGAAACTGAGGTCTCTTCTGCATACACCGATTGTATCATTCCTGAACCAGATATCCTGATCTTTTTTGATCTCTCTGTCTTTGATTCTTCCTGTGCTTTTTCA
>JAJYDZ010000425.1 GCA_021790415.1 Thermoplasmata archaeon
TTGACAATCGAAACTCAAAGGTCATAGCAAGAGTAGAGAGAATAGTTTCCAGAAGTGATCTCCTCAAGGAAGGTATTGATTATAACAGTGTGGAGAAGTTTGTCAATGCAGATATAAATGAATCGGTCACAGTTGCCATAGCCAAAACAACAGGTACCATAAAAGATGACGAGGTATTTAAGAGCGGAAGGGAAATTATAAGGCCAGGAACAGTTGTAAGAATTGCAGAAACAAAATTACTTAAGAAATTGTTTGGATTTCCAGAAGAAGACTCAATTTATGTAGGCAATTTGGCAGATCATGAAGACATTCCCATAGGATTAAGTTTATCAGGACTCAGGAGACATCTGGCTATCCTTTCTCAAACCGGGGCAGGAAAAAGCAATACTGCAGCAGTTCTCATAGAGGAGATTCTGAAGAAAGGCGGAACGATTGTTGTTCTTGATCCGCATGCAGATTATGTTCTCATGAAGAGAAGTAGTTCAGGGAAGGTCTTTTCAGAGAACACAAAGGTGTTTAGAACACCTATGAGTACTGGGCGATACAGCGCTGAAATGTCTGCAATAACAGAAATGTTTACATTACGATTCCAGGATCTGGACGAAGACGATCTTTTTGACATCATGAGAATAAATGAAAAATGGACAACCTTAAGAGATATTGTACGGGAGGCTCTTCAAAAAACCGGAGGAAAGAAAGATCTAAAGGATTTTCTTGAGAGCGTGGAGAGATTAACACCGGATAAGAGGGGGAAAATTTCCGGTAGAATTGCCCTTCTGAGATCCATAAAGGACATTTTTAGTCAGAGAACCACAGACATTTCAGAGTATTTAGGCCCGGGGCAGCTTTCAGTCCTTGATCTTTCCGGTCTTGATCAGGATGTAACATCCTATTTCACTCTTAGGGTACTTGAAGAGATTTACGATAAGAAGGTATCAGGAGAATTTAAATTGCCTGTTTTTGTCTTCATAGAAGAGGCACACAACTTCGTGGGGTTGGAATCGTTAGGTAAACTTCCCATTCTAATTAAAAAGATAGCTGGGGAAGGGAGGAAATTCGGTGTCTTCCTCGTCGTTATAACACAAAGACCAGGAAAAATTGATCAGGATGTTCTGAGTCAGTGCAATTCTCAAATTATTCTGCGTATTACGAACCCCATTGATCAGAGGGCAATAGCCGAGAGCTGTGAATTTGTTAGTCAGGCAATTATTGATGATCTGCCTTCATTAAACACAGGCGAAGCAGTAATAACAGGTCAAATAGTAAGATTTCCAACTGTTGTGAAAATTAGAAGGCGCGAGACCATGGAGGGAGGAGGCGATATTGATCTTCTATCGCTTTTAAAAGAAGCCAGAGAAATGAGAAACAAACTCAAAGATCCCAAAGTTGAGAGGGAAAGGATCTCCAAACTAATGGAGGGATGATTACGTTCAGGTTCGTTCACATCTCTGATACACATCTTGGCAGTCGGCAATATTCAATAAAGGAGAGGGAGGATGATTTCTATGATGCATTTACAGAGGCCGTTCAGATTGCACTTGATCAGGAAGTGGATTTTGTGGTGCATTCTGGTGATCTCTTTGATGAACACAGACCTGACAACAGAGCCCTATCAGTTTTCCGGGATAACATAATCAAACTCCAGGCCAAAAAAATACCCTTTTACATGATTATGGGCGATCATGATCGACCAAAGAAGGATGACATACCCGCTTCAAAGATATTTGACTTTCTTGGGGTCAAGGTATTGGGTATGGAAGAATATGAATCTGTTGTGCATTCAAACGGTTCAGAAAAGATACTAATTGGTGGCATATCTAACATGAAAGGGCTGAGAAGGGAAAGGCTCAAGAGTCAATATGAAAAGGCTAATTTTGATGCAGCTGAAAGCAAAATGGCCATTCTTATCTCCCATCAGGCCATATCTCCATACTTCATTAGCGAGCAGTGCGAGGCAACCTCTGAGGAATTGCCTGTTAATTTTAATTATATGGCCTTTGGGCACATTCATAACCGTCTTGAGAAAAAAATAGGTAATTCAATATTCTCATACGCTGGTTCAACAGAGATAAAATCAACAAACGAGATAGATTTCTATATGCGGCATGGAAAGAGTATAAACATGGTTTCAATAGAAAATGATCAAACCAATGTGGAAAAAATAGGCCTAAAATCTGTGCGTCCCCAACTCATTGTTAAGGGGACTCTTGAAAATGTCCTGAAATCCATAGATGTATTCGCTTCAAAAAATAGGGAACGTCTTGAGGTAAAGAAAGGAATACTTACAATGGAGATTCAGGAAAAAATAAGCCCTAACGATGTAATTGATGCTGTTTCTCAATTTAACGATCTCTTTTTGATAAGAACGCCTATAATAAAGGCACAGGAGAGTGAAAAACACAATGTATCAGCAATGACAGATTCTCTTAAGGATATGTTCCTTGAATATTTTGCAGACGATAAAAACATTGGTAAAACAGCCTATGAGATATATCGTGATATCATGGACAATGAACCAGAGGTTGCAGTTAAAAGTATTGAAAAAAGGCTGGGAATAGAGGGAACATTATGATTATCAGAACCCTCAGCATGGAATCCTTTCTTTCGCATAGTGAAACTTCATTAGACTTTGACAGTGGGGTAAATATCATAGTTGGAAAGAATGGTGCGGGAAAATCCTCCATATTTGAAGCAATAAAGTTTGCGCTGTTTGGAATGCAGAGGAGCAACAGGGATCTCTTACAATATG
>JAJYDZ010000426.1 GCA_021790415.1 Thermoplasmata archaeon
GAAACCGCACAGGGAATCTTTGATAATTGCAAACTTCTTCTTACGTATAATCGAGGAAAATTGCCAATGATTGTAATTCAGAGAGGGAAAGGATTCAGGAACGAAATTTCCCCAAGGCAGGCAATCATAAGACAGCGGGAATTTAACATGGCTGAGGTTGAGGTATTCATAGACCCGTCCAACAAATCTCCTTTTTATCCCGACAAAGGGGAAGTAATAACACTCCTTAGCAATAATGGGAGAGAGCAGAAGAAAGATATCGAAAAAGCATTCGAGGAAGGTATAATTGGAACACCTGAGCATGCCTATTTCATGGAAGTAACATTAAGGATTGCTTTAAGGATTGGAATAGACAGAAATAGATTGAGATTCAGGCAACACAGAAAAGATGAGTTAGCACATTATTCATCAGATTGCTGGGACCTTGAATTTCTTCTAGACGAAGACTGGGTTGAAATTGTGGGGATATCTGATAGAGGACAGTTTGACGTAAAAAATCACCAGAATTCTTCAGGACAGAACATGAGTTTAGGTGAAAATGGTGATATTATTCCGAAGGTTCTGGAACCTGCCTATGGTATTGACAGAATGATTATGGCGATTCTATCATCCTCGTATAATAAGAGAGAAAGCGGATACAAGGTTCTTTCCTTAAAAGAGGAAATCTCTCCATATGTTCTAGCAATATTGCCTCTTCAGAAGAAGGATGGGCTCACAGAGAGAGCACAAGAACTTTTCAATGCCTTAAGACAAATTGAATCGAGGATTCTTTTCGACGACAGTGGTTCTATTGGTAGAAGATATTCAAGACAGGACGAGATCGGAACTCCGTATTGTATAACCGTGGATTATGATACGCTTTCAAGAAATGTTGTGACAATTAGAGAACGGGATTCTCAGAGGCAGATAAAAGAAGTTCCCATAGAATCTTTGATGGAGGGTTTTGATTTCCTCAATAATCCCATTTTGCAGAAATTTGAATGACGTAAGGTTAGTAATATGGCAATTAACAAAATTAAACAATTTGTTTCCGACTCAATAAGACATTATTCCATGCATTTAGACTGACTTGAACACTATGTTAAAAGTTAATAACCACCGTCATCTCAAATTGGACTTAAATAGCTGATACATGGTGATATGGGGAATAATACTAATTTTTTTGGATATTGGTTATCATATCTTTGATCATTTCCCTTAAAGTGAATCTGGCATTGAAACCCCAATCTTTTATCGCATCTGAACAGTCAAGGCTTCTTGGCCAGGATTCTGCAATCTTCTGTCTGCTGTCAGGTTTATAATTGACTTTGAAGTTGGGAACAAATTCCCTAATGGCTTCAGCTAATTCGCCTGGTGAAAATGAGAAGGCTGATATGTTGTACTCTCCGCGATATCTTAAGTTCTTGAGTGGGGCATTAAAGAGCCTAATTGTATTTTCCATGGCGTCTGGCATATACATCATTGGAAGAACTGCATCATCTTTTAGGTAGCATGTATAATCTTTGCCCTTAGCAGCGTGTATGATCATATCTACTGCATAATCTGTTGTTCCTGCTGTAGGCGGTGTTTTATAGCTCAGCAGACCGGGATATCTTATTCCTCTTACATCGAGGTTACTCCGTTCAAAATAGTATTGCATTAGATATTCTGCAGTGAATTTCGAAATACCATACATGGTCCTGGGTCTTGATGCATTTAAAATTGGGGTATTATCCTTTTGTGCTTCCGGTCCGAAAACCCCTATGGTAGATGGTATAAAGACCCTGTCTATTCTAAGTTCTGCTGCTGCATATAGAACATTGTGTGTTCCGTTCATGTTAACATCAAAAGCAAGCTTTGGGTTTTCTTCACCCTTAGCTGAAAGAATTGAGGCAAGATGAAATATATACCTTATATCTTTTTCTTTAATTATTTGTTTTAATAAATCATAGTTTCTTACATCAAGAATAATTTTTTCATATTTATCAGAAATTCTGTCCAATCCACTAATGTCAGATATTATTATATCATTTGATGAGAATTTCTTTTCAAGTTCTAATAATAGTTCTCCGCCAACCTGACCAGCGGAACCGGTCATAAGTATTTTAGACACATCAGGTAATCAATATGGCATTAAAAAAGGCGACGGATAAACTTTTTTCACAAAGTAAAATTATAAAGCTAGTAAGGATATGATATTATGGTAAATCTCGGTTGGGTAGATGATGAAATTGCATCTTTGAAATCTTCAGGAAGGTATGTGCCGATAAGAATTCTCCAAAGTCCGCAGGGAGCGTGGGTCAATATTGAGGGCCGTAAAATGCTCAACATGTGCTCCAATAATTACCTGGGACTTGCAAATCATCCGGAGGTAAGGAAAGCAGCCATAGAGGCAATTGAAAGCTTTGGGGTTGGAGCAGGTGCTGTAAGATCAATTGCAGGTACAGATGAAATCCACAGAAAACTCGAGGAAAAACTTGCTGAATTTAAGCACATGGAGGATTCACTTGTTTATCAGGGTGGTCTTCTTGCAAATCTGGGCACTATACCAGTGCTTGTAGGCAAAGAAGACTTAATATTTAGCGAGGAACTAAATCATGCAAGTATTATAGATGGAACAAGGTTGAGCTCCGCTAAGAGGTATGTGTATAAGCACATGAATGTGGAAGATCTTGAGAAACAACTAAAGGAACACAGGAGTGAAGGAAAAAGATCCCTTGTGATAACAGATGGAGTATTCAGTATGGATGGAGATATC
>JAJYDZ010000427.1 GCA_021790415.1 Thermoplasmata archaeon
TATTTGGGTAGAAAGCATCTGTATAGATGACTATCTTTTTAGGAAATTTGTGATAATTTGTGGAATGATCTCTTCTCATTAACTTCAGACCCAGATCGTACAATAATATTTAGTCCTGTATTTCAAATGTACCCGGAATTGTCTCTTACTCATTTTTAGATTTCTTTCAATTTCTTTCTAAGGAAATCATATAGTAAGTCGGCAACTAACACAGAAAGGAATCCAAGGACAGATACTATCGAGATTAAATTGAGTAGGTTCTGAATTTTTTGAGGTTGAAAGTGTATAGAAACAGTATAGTTACCCTGGGGTAGGAGCCACCCATTTGCAAAATCATTTGCCAGGAAATGTCCTTCCAGAATTTTTCCGTCCAAACTTGCAGACCATTCAATGCTGAACGCTTCATTTAAAATTAGATATGAACCGGAGGCAGCTGAGACATTAACGGTATAACTTGTACTCGACAACCTTTGAAGGTAATTTATCCGGGCCGATGAATATGCGGATTTTAGAGAACCGGAGAGCAAATGATCACCAAGAGAGTTATTCAATTTTGAGCCAATGGTAGCACCACCCGACATAGAGAAATCATTGAATCCATTTCCAGCTGCCCCCGAATTTCCGTTAATGGTCGACTCTATTAAGCTTTCATCACCGGCAATCAATGATCCATTGGAGTACAAATTGAAGATCGTGCTCGGTGTAACATTGCCATAGAAGTTTGCAGGAATGCCAGAAGATAAATAGACAATTGGAAGCGTGTTTAGTACTACGTAAATGTAATAAGGACCAATTACCGATGCCAGTTCTATTCCAACAGAATTATTAAGGAAGTTGCAAAGTCTGTTAAAGTCCCATGGTGGACCTCCCCCATTAAATGAATTCTGAGGAGCGCTAACCCATGTCGGATATTGTGCCGTGTTAACAACAATATATTTTATGCTTAATAAACTAAGAAAATTGCTGAAATCACGTACTGATGAATTTGGTATAAATTTTAAAATAGGGTAGGCGAAATTGTTAGAAGTAAATCCAGGATCAGAATTAATGCTTGTGCCTGAGAAAAATGATGAAAATGGGGGATTCACGGACATAAATGAAGAGTTATTGTACATGGTAGCAAACGGACTTACCGTAATCGGCAAATCCAGAATATTGCTGTACGGACTGTTCTTTTCTATGAATTCGCCAACCTGTTCAAAACTATTGTCTGCTCTAAAAACACCAGATATAGGAGGATCATTTGAATATTGCCATTCCTCCAAAGGATTACTGACTATCGGAATTATAAATAGAAGGATCAAAACAGCAATTATGAAAATTGTAGCAAAAGAAACTAATTTTTTACTTCTCAGTAGTTTTAAAATACTCTTTTTGCTGTTTAATATTGAGTTCTTGAATTGATTATGTCTGTGAACACCCTCTTTGTAATCAGTTTTCGATTTAATTTTCCCCAATCTGATCTGTAAAATATCTAAGGAAACTGCAAGCGAAATCGAGGTCAAAAATATGAACGGATATATGGAATAAGAAACTGAAAGAGAAAAGTTAATACCCGCAATAATGAAGTATTGTGAATGTGAAAAATACCCGGTGTCGATAGACTGAGTAACAACGAGATAAAATAAAATCGTGATGGCACCTATTATAATTAGGGATCTTCGGTATAGCCATTTACTTCGTATAAAAATAACATATAAAAATGATAAAACAACTGGAATATATATAAACGATTTAAGAAAAGGAAAAGATAAAATATACTGTACAGGGCTGTACCACATCTTGTTCTCCCCTTTGCCGCCGAATGATAGAAACTGTGTGTAGAATCCTGAAGAGAATAAAACTTTGTAATTGTCTATAACATTAGAAGACCCTATCAAAGTAATTATCGGTTTTCCACTATATATGGTCGATGTCGCATATGAAAATGATGCTACTGACCCATAGTATAAAGCCTGCAAGATCCATGCGCAAGCTAGTACAGTAACGATGAAAATCATTACTGTTTTTTTTAAAAAATTGTCCCTTATATTAGGATTATGCCCCAGATATCTAGCGAGAGACAAAGTAAAGACAACCAAAACAGCAAACCAAAAAACATCAATTCCAACAGCATCCAAGCCGTTAAGTCCGCCAGAGAGAGCGATAGAACTTAGCGAGAGTAAGCCTAAATATCTATTCCACACCCCAAATTTTACAGGTGTATCTAAATAACGGAGCACAAAGTAAAGGAAAATAGGTGTAAGGTTGATTAATATAAATCCTTGGTAAAATTCACCGCCGTAGTATGTCATCTGTTCGTAGTTAAACGCATAATATACGGAGGCAACAGCCGATCCAAGGTTAAAAATTATGTTTTCATTTGGATTTTTGAGTACAAAATTGTTCAATACATAATTTGAAAAGAGGAAAACTCCCATTGAACCCACAAACAGATTTAAAATCAAAAAAAGAGCTTCTGCAGACGAATAACTCAATCCAACCAGATTGAAAAATCCAATAAAAACAATGTACGGAGCATAATAGAAGTTGCCGTAGTAGAGGCCACCCGGAAAAAAAGGGTTGTCATAACTCGATATGTTTGTAACGAACGACCATTTGGGACTGAACGGAAAAAAACCGTCATCAAAGAGCAGAACTCCACCGTTTAATGTCTTTAATACAAACCAACTTTAAAGTATCAAAATAAAAAGAAAAAAGATCAATTCTCTAGCAGATTTCGCTCTAATAA
>JAJYDZ010000428.1 GCA_021790415.1 Thermoplasmata archaeon
TGACTGCCAAAATACTGTTTGACATAGAAAGCAAAATGATTAATCCCATTATTTCTGAATGGTGAAACAGACCTCTTCCATTCACTTTCATTTATTCCCTTAACCAAAGGAAGAACACCTATAGAAAAATCTTTTACTGCGTTAATGAAACTCATAGTATCTTCCACCATTGCATCTATAAACCATTCTCGTCCTTCATGGCAATCTTCGTAATAGGTCGGGTAGTCACAGGGGATATGCCATGCAGGTTTAAATTTCGTAATCACTTCTATCTCATTCTCAACAGTAAAATTGCACAGGATGTTGTCATGTATGGTAGAAGTAGTAATAATATTACCATAGGGATAAATCTCACGTGCGGTGAGACCTTTGTCAGTCAACCTTTTTACAACATCTAGATTCAACATAATATACGCTATGTCAAACGTTGTTGATAGGAAATTCAAGTGTTTCTTTGACGTCTCAATTCTCGGAATTGGCCCAATTGGCAAGGAGACAGGCTTCAATTTGCTACAACTATTAGAGGGGCAATCAGTTGACGTCTTTTTGATGTTATAGTTACTTGTATTCAAGAGGTTACCATTCAAGAATGAAGAAATGGGGCCTCTATAGTAAGAATCTTCTTTTTCTGCATCTCCATTTAAGGCATTAGAAGTTTCCTGTTCGACTTTTTGCATGATTATTTCGCATTTTACTATATGTATTAAACTCTTTTCATTTAGTAAAATTAATATCATTAATTAGCTTAACCACTTAAGTAATGATTAAAGGAGTAAGTCTTAGAATTCATATTGCCCCAGCAGGTTATGAAATTGATCGCATAACTATTCCCGCGCTTAATATGAAGGCAGATAGAGTTTGGTTACTAACTTTCGGTGATAAAGATAAAGATGATGCAAAGTCATTTAGAGAGGAAGTGGAAAAGTTTCTCGCCAAACAAAGTATAGAAACCAAGGTAAAAGAATGCAATATAATTGATCTATACGATGTCTTGCGGGCTATGAGAGAAATAATTGAGGCAGAGAAAGCCAATGATATTTTCATAAATGTTGCTTCAGGGTCAAAAATCGAAGCAATAGCTGGGATGTTAACTGCTAGTATATTCAGGGAACTTACCAAAATAACCCCTTATTACGCTGTCCCTGAAAAATACAAAGTAAAACATGAAATCGGGGAGCCTATTTCTACCGGTTTAAAGAGTATAGAATTTCTACCAGAATACCATATAGAACAACCTAAATCTGAGCAAATAAAGCTACTTTATCTAATTAATAAGCAAGGGGGGAAAATGAAGAAGAAGCGACTTATGGAAGTTGCTGTTGAGAATGAATTGATATTTTCTAACGGAGAAAACAAAGTTCAAGCTTACTATGCCAGCTTAAATACTAATTACCTCGAGAAGATGGAAAAATGGAAACTTATAGAGGAAGTTAAAAGTGGGGGGAGGTCAAAAGAAATTCAGATCACAAAAGCAGGAAAAGATATGTTAAAATTTCTTGGTCCTATCGAATAAAGCATTCAAGGCTAAGCTCCGGTCTAATTAATGGGAAAATAAATATATAGGCGATGCTCAACAAAACTTGAACTGTTTCCAGCAATACTATAAAATTTTTCCTAATTGGAACTGTATTGAGTAATTATCCATAAGCCACTGTATTACTTCTCAGATAATCGTAATACAGCACTTTCAGTCCTATTTCCTGTATTATGCATTCAAGCTCTCTGGCCTTGATGACTTCGCCCATGACTCTTTTCAGACCTGAGAAATATATCTCAACTATTCATCTTCTACCATAGTTATGGATCCTCCCCAAATTCTCTTCTCCAACTTTACGGATCTGTCTTGCTGTACTATGTCTGAGAAGGATGATTGCATTGGTACCATTTGCATCAAGGATGTTAAATATCTTTCTGGAATCATATGCCTTGTCTGAAAATTGACCTGCACCATCACAGAACTGGAACACTATGATAATAATATTATAGAGAAGAACAGATACAATGAACATAACAGAAAAATGGAAATTTCCTCAATTCTTGAATAAAATTCGATCATCACAAAGGTCCACTCGCTTTTTGACACACTCATTTCATTGACTGAAATCACCATTTTCTCCCACCCACCTGTTGGACTAGTTCGACAGCGTTAATAACCTTCTCATTGAAGATTTAATGCTGGTGCGGGAGTTGGATACAAAGAATCCCGTGTCGTTCATGGCTACAAAGATCAGTGCAAGGGCTGAGGAAACGAGCAACATGAAGAATGCACAGGTATTCAACATAAGCTACAAGCCGGGAGAAATACTCATAAGGTTTGAGCTGGAAGGGATAACAGATGATCTGGCAGATTACGTGAATCTGGGTTTACCAAGGCACATCATCATCTATGGTTCAAGGGATCTGGGAAAACGATCAGTGGCCTCATTATGGCAAAGGCTCTCAGGGACACGAAGTCCGTCCCGTACTTCTAAGTTAACGTGAGAGGGAATCCGACTTCTACGAAAATCTATCGGAACATTGCCCGCATGTTCGGCAAGGGGCATGAGGTGGAAGAGATGAAGAACAGAAGCGATGAGATGCTTTCCGACAGGTCTCTTGTGGTATTGGACGAGGTTGACTTTCTGCAGGATTACGACATCCTCTACCACATAACGAGGCACACAAAGGCGAACCTCATCCTGCTGACGCAGAAAGTCTACTTGTACAAGAACATGAAT
>JAJYDZ010000429.1 GCA_021790415.1 Thermoplasmata archaeon
ATTTCGATGATGAAAGAATCCAGGGTGAATATTGAAAAACTAGAGCATATGAAGCACCTGGGCATCCCCGATTTTATAATTGCTAAATATTTCAAAATGAGTGAACGGGAAATCTCAGCCATCAGGATTGAGAAAGGGATAAATTCTAGCATGAGGATGATAGATACCTCTTCTAACGAATTCAATTCTAGATCAGGTTACTTCTATTCAACTTACTTTGAAAAAAACGATGCTCCACCGCTATCGCCTGGAAATTCCGTAATGATAATAGGATCCGGCCCAAACAGGATATCCCAGGGACTGGAATATGATTTTGGATCAGTAAAAACATTGCTTCACCTTAAGAGGGCTAATATACCAACGATAATGATCAACTCTAACCCTGAAACTGTATCTACGGATTATGATGTTTCTGGGAGACTCTATTTCGAACCTTTGAAACTTGAATATATTGCCAATATTATTGAATACGAAAAGCCAAGAGGGGTTATAATACAGTTCAGCGGCCAGACCGGTCAAAATATGGCAGGAGATCTTGCCGCCATATTTGGTGAGGAGATAATTCTAGGCACATCCCCGGAAAATATTTGGAAAATAGAAGACAGGGTGATATTCAGCAATGCCATGAATAAACTGAAGCTCCCCCAGACAGAGTTTCGTGATTGTAATGGCTTGCATGAATTATTGAACAAGGTTGAAGAGATCGGATTCCCGGTAATACTGAGAACGAGCTTCATTATAGGTGGGAGTTCAGTAAGGGTTGTTGAAAGTAGAGAAGAACTAAATAAAGTGGTAAACGAATATGAGAGGTACAATGTTTCTGGAAGAATATTGGCCAATAAATTCTTAGAAAATTATGATGAAATGGATATTGATTTCATTTCAAACGGGAAAGAATACAAGATTGCCGGAGTTTCGGTACATGTAGAAGAGGCGGGGATACATTCCGGTGACGCTGTGAGTTTAACGGGACCGAATCTGGTTGATGCGAAAACGATGAGTGAAATTGAAAATATTCTTTCAAAGTTAACTGCATTTTATTCTCTCAAGGGGTTCAGCAATCTTCAATTAGCGGTTAAGGGGGACGATATAAGGATAATAGAGTTGAACGCAAGGCTTAGCAGATCATTTTCATTCATTTGCAAAGCGACCGGTATTGACTGGATCAGGTTTGGGATCGATGCCATCCTTTTCGGGAACCTGCCTGAAAAAAGTTGGGAACCTGTTTCATTCTCTGCAAAAATACCCATATTTCCATTTAAAATTTTCCAGAAAGAAGACATATCCGTTGGGCCGGAAATGAGGTCAACCGGAGAAGTAATGGTTTCTGGATTGACAATGGAAGAATTGTGGTCAAAAATAGGCACTTATTATGGCATGAGAAAAGGTTCTGATGCTAAAATAGTGGTTTATGCCTGTGAAGATGATGTCCTTTCGCTTGAACACATATTTGCCAAGGACGAGAGAATTAAAATGTTCAACACGCTGGAATATGAAAAGATGCTGGAATTTGTTGATGACGAAAAGAATATGGTATTTGCGGATCTCTCTGATGTGAATGAGTCAAGAAAAGCCTCTCTAAAGAGAACCATGCTCAGAAAAGGGATTCCAATCATATTAAACAAAAGATTGTTTTTAAAATTAATGTACTCGATTCCCAATGGTATTAATGCGAGAGAATCCAGAAATTATCACAACGGGATTTGAAGCTATGATTGTTTGAGACATGATTCCTGAGGAGATGTTTATGGAAAAATTCCGCGAAAGAAACAAATGCAATAATCCATGGAAATCTTACAACTAAATGAGCAAGAAAGCCACTGAGCTTGCGATGTGGATGAATTGTGATAGGTTTTTTAATTATAATGTGTTTGTGTAAATAGTGATTAAGGCTCTAAAAGTGCGATTATACCCGAATGAAGCACAAACTGTGCTTCTTAAAAAGCACTTTGGATCCTGCCGTTTTGTCTGGAACTATTTTCTTGAGATCAGGAACAGGTACCATGCAGATCACAGGAATGAAGAGAAGAAGGGTCTAACTGCTTTCGATACCATGAAAATGCTCACCGAACTCAAGAAAGAAAAGGACTGGCTGTATGAGATCAATGCACAAAGTCTCCAGCACTCTCTTGTAAAACTGGACATGGCATTCAAGTCATTCTTCAGGTATAACACAGATTATCCCAATCTCCGTTCAAAGAAGGATAACCAGTATTTCATCGTGCCATCCGGTTTCAAGGCAGTTGAAAACAGGATGATCATTCCAAAATTCATGGAAGGCATTGAATACAGGGACAAGACCGCAATCCCAGTTGAGATAAAGCAAGTGGTCATAACAAAGGATGTTAATCGTTATTATGCATCTATACAGTACGAATTCGATGAAACGCCGGAGAAAGGAAGCGGTACAGCAGGCATAGACATGGGCATAAAGTCGTTTGCAACCCTGTCGGATGGATTGCAGGTAGAACCGTTGAACTCATACCGCAGCATGGAGAAGAAGCTGAAGAGGCAGCAGAAGAAGTTATCGAGAAAGAAGAAAGGATCAATGAACAGAAGAAAACAGATCGTGAGAGTGCAGAAGATACACCAACAGATAAGGGATACAAGAACGGACTTCAACCACAAGGTATCAACGGCGATAGCCAAGCACTATGGTACAGTTGTGGTTGAGAACCTGAACACATCGGGCATGATAAGGAATCACCATCTT
>JAJYDZ010000430.1 GCA_021790415.1 Thermoplasmata archaeon
AAGGTATATGTCTCAGGGGTTTACCAACATGTGCTTCATACTCGTCTGAAAGAAAAGGATATTTCTTTCTGAGCGGATCCATGTCGTCGGCCAGATATATTAGTTCAGATTCAAGTCCTTTATCTCTGCAGCCTCTGAAGAGAAGATCTCCTGTAATAATTTCCCTTAGATTTCCAAGATGAATGGGACCTGAAGGTGAAATTCCAGTTGAAACTATCTGAGGTCCTTGTTGATTTTTGACCGTTGCGTCTACCCAGTGCATCTAATTTCACATAGTTCCAATGAGAGATGCCCTGAACAGTGATCTGATCTTGACTCCCTCTATTTCATCGGTGGTGAGTTTTGAAGTAAGAACAACAACAAGTGCGACTTTTCCTCCTTCGTTTCTCACATCCTTTATGGTCCTTCTTATTGTTTCACCGGTGCTTGTAACATCATCTATGATGACAATGCTCTTACCTTTAACCCCGGCAAAGTTACTGCTGAAATATCCATCTTTTCTTGAAGGATGCGGTCTGTATACAATTAATTCCTTGTCCAGAGAATATGAGACCATTGTTGCAAAGGGAATACCATTGACATTGATACCCAGAATTGAATCCACTGAAAAATCAGATAATGCAGCTTCCTCAGTTATGATATCAACAATGATATCGGATATTGATGCTATCCTGCTGCCATAGACTCCAATACTTCTCCATCCAATCTTAACATCCTGTACCTTATTCTCCTTCAGAAATTCTTTGCCCAGTAACCATGTCACGGTATTTACTGATAAGTGCAGCTCTGTAGAGATCTCCTTATCTGACATTCCCTTGTTTTTTAGTTCAAGCGCATTTTTATATAATTCTTCTATGCTGTTCATAATATCACCCTGAAATTTAAAAAGGATCTTTTTATTATTCTTATCATTGCACATTAATACATATTGAAGATTTTAATCTTTGTAGGCATTTTTCTGAGAACAGAAATGTTTTAGTACGGTGTATTGTAGTTTAACTGTCAGCATTCCCAAATTTTGAATCCCTGATCCAACAGTCCATCTATGGTTTTATGCAGAATTTCCGAATTTCTTCTGAGCTCCTCTCTGGACATTTCTATCCTTCCCCAGTTTATATTATTGCTTTCCCATCTTGGAATTACGTGAAGATGGTAATGGTTCACTTTTTGATTTGCACATTCTCCATTATTTTGTCCAATATTAATTCCTTCTGCTCCAAGAGCTTCACGCATTGCCATGGCAACTATCCTTGCGAGCCCTTGAATTTTTAAATAAACTTTCAGTTCAATATCAAATATGTTTTCATAATGATTATTTGGCATTATTAAGGCATGTCCATTTTCAACAGGATAAAGATCCATGAAACCGGTAATCTCGTCATCCTCATAGAAATTATATGATTCCTTCTTCTTGCCTACAATCTCACAAAAAACGCATCCTTCCTTATCCAATGAATTGGAATCCTAAATGCGCAATTAGATTTTTCGATTTTATACCCGGCAATGCTAAATTATGAATCATGAATACAAATACTCCTATTTTTCAAATCGCACTAAGCATCTGTTTCTTAAGAGCTAAAACATGATAAATACTGAGTGGCAATAATGTAAATAATGTCTAAAGGAAATATTAAGATTAATCCACCACCACCTCCAGTAGTAACGCCACCTCAGCCTTCAAGTAAATATCAGGGAGTAAAGCATACTATCCTTGTAATGAGCGGAAAGGGTGGAGTTGGGAAAAGTACATTTTCTGTAAATCTTTCCGTAACACTTGCAAAAAAATTCAAAGTCGGACTTATAGATGCCGATATCAATGGCCCGGATGATCCACTTCTTCTTGGTATTTCCAAGGAAAAACTTGTAGCCAATGAGAAGGGAATCATACCTGCTTCAACAAAGTATGGAGTCAAGGTAATTTCCATGGCTTTTATGTTGCCGGATGATGGTACCGCAGTTATATGGAGAGGTGCCCTAAGACACAAGGCTATTCAACAGTTCCTTGAGGATGTATTCTGGGATAATGCAGACTATGTTATTCTTGATTTACCACCAGGAACTGGTGATGAGGCTCTGACGGTTTCCCAGCTTGTACCACAGGCAGATGGTATAATAATTGTCATCACTCCTCAGGATGTTGCTTTACTGGACGCCAGAAAAGCCATAGATTTTGCCTCAAAGCTGAAAATAAAGGTTATTGGCATGGTTGAAAACATGAGCGGATTTGTGTGCCCTCACTGTGGAAACACAACAAATATATTCAAGAGTGGGGGAGCCGAGGAACTTTGCAAGAGGCTTGGGATTCCATTTCTAGGAAGAATACCGATTCATCCAGAAATTGTAGAAAATGGAGATCTTGGAATACCTGCAGTCGAAATATCTAAGGAAATCAGAAATGAATTTGAAAATATCACCTCTAAAGTAGAAGAGATTCTAGAAAAATCAAAATCTTAAATCAAACGTTATTTTAATAGCGTTTCAAATACTCTAAAATTTTTTCTTCCTTGCTCGAAACGTTTGATAATGATTTAATTGCAAAGATGAACATTGAATCATCAAAATAAAAAAATAAAAATACACTTGTTGGAATGAATACCGGTAAATAACTTTAGCATGGATTGTGCATTCGGTCGATTAGTGGCTGTGGACTTAATATCTCGCCAAAAGACTTGATACTTACATCCCAGCTCTATCAAACTC
>JAJYDZ010000431.1 GCA_021790415.1 Thermoplasmata archaeon
AAAATACGCTGATGATGCTTAGAAAGGGAGAAATGCTACTTTCTTTTCCAACATTTCGGGCAAACGTCAAAGTCAACTTTCCACGACCACCTTATAAAACCAACAAAAGCAACAGTGGACAAAAATGAAAAGCATAAAAAGGATTTTGGTTGATATTATCATGGAGTTATTAAATTGAATATCCTTCTTGTTGAGCCAGATTATTACACACGTTATCCTCCTTTAGGCCTCTTGAAGATAGCATCATTAGAAATAAAAAAAGGGAATAGCGTTAAACTTATAAGAGGAATAGATTATGACGAAGGGTTTTTTCCAGATAAAATTTACATAACCTCTTTGTTTACTTACAGTTGGAAACCAGTTCACTCTGCAATTGAAAATTTTCATAAACTGTTTCCCAAAGCTGAAATTAAAGTCGGAGGCATATACGCAACACTAATGCCAAATCACATAACTGAAAGATTCCCTTTCGTTTACGTTCACAAAGGGCTGATTCCAGAGGCAGAAAATATGTTACCATCATATTATTTGTTAAGGAGCGTTGAAAAGTGGAAAAATTGGAAGAAATCCATAGTTTTCACTACAAGAGGATGTATAAGAAAATGCCCATTTTGTGTAGTACCTAAAATAGAGGGAGGAATGAAAGAACCAAAATTCTCAATCTTACCTTATATATATGAAGATCATAATGAAGTTGTAATTTGGGACAATGATTTTTTGGCCTCCCCTTATGCCAAAACAATTTTGGAAGAGCTTAGGGACAATGGACTTCGAGTAGACTTCAATCAAGGTTTGGATGCTAGATTAATGACATATGACTTTGCAAATTTACTTTCTGATATCAAGTCTACGACCATACATATGGCTTACGATTGGCCATGGGAAGGACCTTACATTGAGAAAGCCATAAATATGCTGGGAGATGCCGGATATAAAAGGAAAAACCTCATTTTCTATGTCCTGTATAATTTCTTTGATAAAGACCACAACAAAGGTGATACACCTGAAGATTTCCTTCACCGGCTACAAAATCTTATGAACTGGGGCGTTTCTGCATATCCGATGAGGTATATACCTCTCGATTCTTTGACTAGAAGAGGTTACATTTCCCCTTACTGGAGTCAAAATAAATTGGAAATGATAGCTGATGCCAGACGTGTACTTGGGCATGGAGGAACCTTTGTTAATTACAGAGCGCTTGCAGATAAATTTATTTCAGCAAGTTCTTTTGAAATGGCCATGGAATTATGGCCTAATAGTCACCAACGACCGATTGTGGCTAATATTTATTGATGATCTTTAAGCAATAAAAGAACTCTAAGTTCAAGGCAGTAATTAATTTATTCAAATATATATAGGGAGTTAGAAGATCATATGCCGTTTAATTCCTTGCAAGATTTGATCAGCAATAGAAAAGTATGGCTTGATAGCACTAATAAGAATAAATTTAATCTAGATAATTTATTGGCAAAGCCGTACAGTGACCCCGCTCATTTCATTTTTGAATTACTCCAAAACGCAGATGACGCAGGTGCAACAGAAGTTGAGTTTGAACTAAAAAGTGACTGTTTTGTGATGCGCCACAACGCAAAGAAAAATTTTGACCTAAAGGATATAGAGGGGGTTACAGGGATTGGGAATTCACAAAAAAAAGACGAGCTGATGCCAATTGGAAAATTCGGGCTTGGATTTAAATCAGTTTTCGCAGTCACTAATTCACCAATTATTTATTCAGGCATTTATAGGATAATGATCAAAGACTTTGTTTTACCTATCCAGGTGGATGGACCTTTATCGGTTGATGGAACACAGATCATCTTGCCGTTCAATAACCCATCAATTTCTGCGGGAAAAGCATATGAAATTATTTCACGTATGTTAATTAAACTTGAACCACGAACTATAATGTTTTTGAATAACATAAAAGAGATAAGAAGAATAAGTGTAGATTTTAACGAGTTTATATCAAAATCAACTAGAAATTTAAATAAATTAGGCGAAGTATATGTTGTGAAGATTGTAACACACGCTGTTAAGGAAGATTACCTAATTTTTTATAAACATTTTAATATCGATGGTGCTAAATTGAAGGTAGAAATTGCTTACAAATTAGGAAGAAGCAAAAGTGGGAAAAAGATCATTTTACCTTTAGAACAAACTTCAAAGCTTGTGGTTTACCTTCCGACGGAGAAGGAAACTTTATTAAATTTCATTATACAGGGTCCGTATAAAACTACCCCTAACCGTGAAAATATAACTCTGGAAGAGGAAAAAAACGAGCGTATAATTAACGTTACCTCAGACCTTGTTGCTGATAGCATCTATATTGTCAAAAAGATGGGTCTATTGAATGTGGAATTTTTTAAAACTTTGCCAATAGAAAGCGAAAAGGTTGAAAATTATATCTATAATAAGTTATATGAAAGAATTAAAGATGAAATTATTACTGGGAGACTGATACCAACACTGGACAATAAATATGGGACACCCAGCGAGATTGCGATTCCAAAGAATAATGAGTTAGTTCGGTTATTAAAAAATAATGATTTGTGGGTTCTCTTTTCAAAGAAAAGGTGGATAAATATAGAAATGCAACATGATTCAAATATTTCTTTAAGAAAATATCTTATAAACGTATTAGGAGTGAAGGAAATTGATAATGACGATTTTTCAGAAGCTATAAATGAAAAATTCCTTA
>JAJYDZ010000432.1 GCA_021790415.1 Thermoplasmata archaeon
CCGATTTAATTCCCACAATTTTTCGCTGCAATTCTATTTTCTCAGTTTATGTTTCCAAGATCCTTTGATCTTATGACATCAAGATATTTTTTAGGAATACCGAACTCCAGAAGCGAATTCCATCCCTTAATGACATTTCTTGCAATGGCCAGGTTGATTATATCAGCTATAGGAAGATAGTAGCTATCTGGGGCATGGATTGTTCCAAGAACCCATGGAGGAAGCCCAAAGTAATTCTTTATTCTCCCAGGAACCACGGATGAAAGCAGGTCATCAAGAATTGTGGAAATCTTTTCATTGTAATACCATTTTGAAACAGGTGTCTTTTCAAACCCCTTTGATGGAGTATAAATTTTCCACTTCAGCCCATAGGCGAACATTTCTCCCTGATATATGGATGTCCCACCAAAATCGTCCTCCTTTGTTCTTGGAGGCACTTCTTCCTTTCCCGTATCACTGTTAATAACCCTGATTGTGCTTTTATTATGGATACTCAAATAAATGCCAATGAGTCTCTCCAGCTCACCTGCTTCTTCCTCTGATAACTGCATGTCATTCTCTAACAACTCAGAGATGCTGGAATAGTCGGCCAGGGTGGCATTCATAATTGTCTTAAGATAATAATTGAACCTTTCCCCAGTCATCTGATACCTCTAGTTATAATAATGAATATAATTATTTATAATTACCGTATCTGGATAATAACGAGAATCCTTTCGTGGTTAATATGAGCGAAAATTTAAGTATCCTTATAAAAAAATATATGGGGGATATTAAACCAATAAGGAGTTATTCGAAGAACATCATAATAGATGAGCGATATCCAGGTTACTTGGGGTTCAAGTTTACCTATGCGTTTTCTCCATTGAACATTGGCCAGATAGCAATAAATTGTGGGGCAAAAATTGGCGAAGTTCTTGAGATTTTATCGGAGTTTGACATCAGGTTCGATAAGAGCGATGACTTTGAGGATAGATTAGATATGCTCTCGTATGAATTATATGATTTTGATCCCGATGATAAAACCTATGAAACAAAAGAAATTTCTATAAGTGGCTGCACGAATGAAGATTTGATAAGTATTGCAATCTTCAAGGAAATATCAAAGGATGTTTCGAAACCTTCTGACTTATTCAGCTCGATCTTTCATGTAAAGAATTCACTGGGATTGCCAGATGACTTTATGCCTTCAAAATTTCTTAATCTTGGGGAAAGGGCGGAGATATTCAATACAAAAGTGCTTCTGGAATCTTCTTACATAAAGGATTCACGGGCTTTTTACTTCTTTTCTCCAATCCATCAGGGAGCAGTTTACACTCCATTTTTAGTTTATCCATCGCTGACCAGCCTTAATATCAAGGAATCGCAGGAGTTGATACTGGAGAAAATCAGGAATTCCTTTATGGCATTTCAAACGACTAAGAGTTTTCAGGATTATTCCAGATACAGATCACTGAAGAGCTTCAGCAAGAAGATAAAGATGAAAAAGAGTGGAGTTATCAGCTCAAATTTTTTAACGCGTGAAGAATCAGAAGAAGCGCTATTGAGCGACCTAATAGTGCAGGATGGAGAAAACTTTCAATTTAAGGAAGGTGTATCGACAAGGGACCTCAACGAATATGTAGATAACAGAAGAAATGAAATTTTGAATGTTGGCAACGAATGGCTATCAATGAAACTGGAATGAGTTCTCTGCAAAAAATTAATAGTTAATATGGATACAATATAGATGAGGAAGAAACTCTTTCACAGAGGTTTGGTAATTCTTATTATTGGTATTGCGCTTGTGAGCGCGTCAATCATTATCACTTCAACCAGTGTAAAGAATTATTACTCATTCTCAAAATCGCCCATTACAAAAGATGAATGGGTTTCCCCAGAAATCAATCTAAGTTCGTCATACCAGATTATCACAACTGGCAACTCTCTTTATGTTATAAATGCACAATTCATTTCTCAGGTAAACCAGTCAAATGCCCACCAGATCGGAATAAAGCCTAATTTGAATGCTTCAATAGGCATTGGAACCTCTGTTACCACTTATTCAGCGCCTGCTGGTTCTTATTATGTTATTTACTTCAACGCTACACAGCAAAATTACCAGTATACAATTACCCAGAACCTTAACACTATCATAGTACTTGGACTGCTCCTTATTGTTGGCGTTGTAATGGCCGTGGTGGGAATTATCATATCCATAGCGGGGGGAATCCTCAAACCGAAGATTGACGTCAAGCAAAATCTTGATGATATTCTTTATGGCAGTGGCGATAATTCAGATCCTAGCAAAAAACCTTGAGGATGGCATTTGCAATAATAATGGTTGATTGGCAAAAGCAATAATTCGAACCTCAAGTCAAATAGACGTGAGAATAATGGAACATTTTCTTGAAATGCTTATATAGCAAAGATAATTTTCATTTTGCTATGAGTAATTTTCTGAACAGGAATGTTCTATTAATTTCTTTTTCGGCATTCTTCTCTGACATGGGGTACCAGGCTGTCTTAGCGGTATTACCTGTACTTTTGGTTCTCCAGTTTAATGCACCCGTTTATGTTTATGGAATAATCATGGGTGTTTCATATGGATTAGGGGCATTTTTTGGATACGTAGGAGGCAGGCTCTCGGATAAATATGGAAGAAAGAAAATTGCGATAATAGGGAACGCGTTTATTCCATTCCTCTCACTCAGT
>JAJYDZ010000433.1 GCA_021790415.1 Thermoplasmata archaeon
CCTGCAAGTCTTATATTTGGCGACACTTCAATCGGAAATGGAACCGAAATGGCCAGTATTTCATCAAGAACTTTTTACGACTGGTCGTACAGTTTCGAACCTTTGGGACAGATTACGACGAGACAGGTTCACAATTCTCTATCAGATGACGGGACAATTTTACATGATGAAAAGGGTAGTACTCAATCAAATGCTATATATAATATGCAGTATATCAAACCAAATGTTAAGTTTGTGAGATACATTACAATGGAGAATTCATCGATTGAAATGTTGCTTCTGCAACTAATGACTACATTGGGCACCTCAAGATATGGTGGAAGAACTGCGATACTTGGAGATAATATTCGTAACAAAATAATTTCTATCGGGTTCTCGAAGGGTGATACGACTGTATCTTCTTTCACTACCATGTACGAAGCTTGGAAGGAAGGAAAATATGAACCAGAGAAAATGGTTGAAGAAACGATGAGAAAGGTCTATGGTGAGAACGTTATAAGAGGAGAGGAATTAAAAGATTTAGTAACAGCATCACAAGAGTTAAGAAAAAATAGGGGAGAATTAAGGAGTGTAGGATTACAAATAATAGCTAAAATGGAGTCTGATTGGCCTGAGATTTGGAAGTGATCTCTACGGAAGTAATCCCATTAAAGTTAGAGGCTATTGCTCCGATTCAATATTATTATACCGCGGCAGATAAGGGGATGAGAACCTCTTCCTTTATAGGTGATATCGCACTCAAGTATTCTTTATTACATCAACTCGGAGAGTTAACCTACAATGAACCAGACAAATTTAAGCCAGATTATGGAGAATTGAACAGATATAAATTTTGGTTCACTGTAGGCGTTAGTGAGAGGGCTTTAGGGATTGGAACATCCTCGTCGGTCTACATGAAAAACATGCTGAGAAATACGATGCAGGGGATAGATTATAACGGAACAAACTTTGATCCTTCATTCAAAACTGGAGCCTTAATGTATAAGAATTTCTTCTTTGTTCAGATGCTAAGACCTGGAAATATATTCTATACAACTATTTTTTCGGAGGGGAGGATAGAGCTGCCTAGAGTTCTTAGGGTAGGAAACAATAAAACAGGCATTTTAAAGATTGAGAAAGATCAAACTGGCTATCAGAGAAAATGCGTGATTAATCTCTATACTGTATCAAACATAATGAAAAGAAAGCTTCCAGAGATGGATTATGAGTATAGAGAACAGATGATCCTCCAATATGCTTTGGTTGGATATTTAAAACCTGAAGAAGTGGCCAAGATATATGGGATCGCATAGAGTGTATCATCTCCCCCCCTCATATTTAATGGCGAAAAACAGAAAAAGACAGTTTCAGTTGGAGATGGAATCATTCGCTTTGGAGGATGAAAGAAAAATTTGCTTGCTTGACGCCCCAACTGGAGCAGGTAAGACGTTTGGATTTAGGTTAATGTCAAAGAAAGAAGGGTTTCTTCTAATAGTGTTACCAAACAATTTACTAGCTTTGGAAGTATATGACTCCTTTAAAAATGAAAACGAAGTTAGCCTTCTTATAGGGTCTGAAATTAAAAAGAAAATGGACGAGAAAAAGAAGGCAGGGTTTGTTAATGTCACCAAAAGGAAAGTGATTGATGAAATAATTGGAGATCACAATATTATAATCACCAATCCTACAGTTTTTTACTATATTATCTTGAACAAGTACTTTTATAAATTTGACCCCGATGGAAAATCATCTAAGGTTATGAAAAAGGGAGATCATCTATCGAGTCTCATCTCTCAGGGACTAAGCATGATAATATTCGATGAATTCCACGTTTATTCTAGAGATCAAAGGTATATACTTTTTGCAACGGTAACCTCGTTTAGAGAAGACATAAAGATTATGTTTTCAAGTGCTACCTTGCCTCCAGATCTGGAAGAAATATGTCGGGAGTTATATGGGAATCAAAATATAAGAATAATCAAAGCAGAAAGAAAATACGATAGTATAGAAGGTACTGAGTTAATTCAAGGTCCTATAGATCTTGACATTGTAAGTGGATGCAGTACAGAAGACTTTATTGAAAATAACAGCAATCTTTTTAGTCAAGGAAAATGGTTTATAATTGCAGATTCGATAAGGAATATTGATGAAATTTCAGAAAAAATTAAGGCAAAATTTAGCGATGAAGAGATAACCAGGGTAAGTGCTTTTCATGATCCAAGTTACCTTAATTACAAAACGTTGAAGATTCCATCTTCTGGAAAAAGATTTGTTGTTGGTTCCAATATAATAGAGCAGGGTATTAATCCTCCCCCCGACTATTTTAATTTCATAATAGAACCAGGGCAAGAAATAGAGAACTTGATGCAGAGAATTGGTAGGGTAGGCAGAGGAGTTAAGATAAAGAGTAAGGTATATGTGATTATAAAAAATGAAATTCAGCAATTTAGCGACATAAATAATATTGGAGAATTTTACAGTTTTATCCAGAATTTTTACATGAGTAGGAGTAATACGAAGCTAATAAAGAGATTCATAGGGCCGTACATAGGTGCTATCCTCCAAAATTTTTCTCCGGGACTAAAAGAGGACGTCATTGGCAACTTAAAAGCAAAGGAGGAAACAATTGGTATTTTGCCATACATTTATGCATATATGAATGTTTCACAGAAATTTTCTGATCAGAATTCAAAATGGTTGAAAATAGT
>JAJYDZ010000434.1 GCA_021790415.1 Thermoplasmata archaeon
TTTGTTGCTACCAACATTTATTCCACGATCAAGAGAAGTGTTAAATTCAAAAATATCAAATATTTCTTTATCTGGATTATACAAACCTAATTCTCTTGCTATTACATATGCCATTGTAGTTTTACCCACTCCAGCCTTTCCATAAAATAATAGATGAGGAAAATCTTCTAAAGGAACAGTTTTACACATTGTTTGGAGAACTTTTACGTTCTCCGATTGTCCTATGACTTCCTCAAATTTAGTGGGTCTAAATTTTTCTATCCATGCCAAAATGATCACTCATTTATAACATAAAAGAATACTGTAAAAGCATTGGTAGTTATGGCAAATTTTACAGGTTTATTATTTAGAACCCAAACTTGCACATCAAAACTCGTTAGCTTACCGAGTATATCATACACTGCATGACCCAAATTGACTTCTATTTCAGAAGATAGTGCCGTGTTTATTGTGAAATCCATATGTTGTTCAGGTGTGCTTCCCTTTACGATAAGAGAAACATTTTGATTTGGTATTGCCTTAATAATCAATAGTTTTGAATCAAACATTGTTTGTGCACGTAGTATTTTTGTAATCATATCAGCTTTAATGATGAATGTGTCCTTTTCAATATACTCTATCTTAGGTGCACCTTCCCTGCCAACTGAATCGTGCAAATTAATTGTACCATTTACTTCAAGAGATTTTATTCTTAATATTTTTCCGTTATCCGTATCCTCTTGTTTTATCTCTGTCGCAAAACTCATCATATCCATTACAGTCTTTGGTGGCAGTATAAACTTCTCTATTGGAAAAGGAGAGTTATATATACCAACACATACATACATTCCATTCTTGTCCCAAAGACTCGTATACATTTTTCCATCTTCTGAATGGAAAATAGTGTCCTGCTTAAAGTCTATTTTTTCTAAAAACTCGTTTAGTGCTTCCATTGCCATAATTCCAAAATAAGTGGGAACTATTTAATGCTTAATAGTAATGATACATATCCGGTTGTGTTTCAATTTCTTTTAAAAATTTTTCCATTTTATCAACAAATGTAGTTAATGCTCCAGTCTGTAAAGCTGAAGGAATCTTATAATTAGTTATATTAATCCAATTTGCCGAATCAGAAGAATGTAATAGTTTTGCCAAAATTGGAAATGGTTTTAACAATGCAAATTTAAATGCCAGAGAATGTAGCTTCACATAACCTGGAAGTTGCTTTGATATCTCAACAATCATATCCCTTCCAAAATATTTATTTGCTTTTGCCTGTGTAACACTCATTCCTATCCAATTTGTTAGTGTTCCACTTTCTTTCATTAAATCGATATGATGGTAATAATCTTCTATATCCCAACCTTGTAATACATTTCCAATCTTACCATCTGTATAATCTGATAATTTTGCTGTATTCTCGTTCGTTATTTCCTGCTTTCTTTTAATTATATCCTTTGAAAATGGGTATTTAATTGATGCGTCCATCGTCCAGGCAACAGTTGGTTTGTTTCTATTAATAAAATCGGCATAAGTTTCAAGTGAAAATGGATAATCATGGGCAAAAGGTGTTTCTAATTTATTCTTCACACCTACTGTATATCCACCACTATCCAACTGCCATGGCTTTCCATCAGCAGGTATCACCCCTCTCATATTTCTGAATTCAAGATAACTAACCAAAAATCTTGGAACGTATGGTATCTGTTGTAATCTTTCAAGCCCATAAAAAAATATCATAATTTTTCAACCCCTACTATATAATAATGGTTTTTATAAAACATTTTGTGCCATTGTAATGCAATTGAACCATTTTCTATACCATTAGTCTCATCTTCCGGATCATCGAGAACCAAAACATTAATGAACTGTAAATTAAATTTTGATTTAACAGTTCCAACAATTACATCCAGAGAACTTAATGTTTCCTTAAATCCCTTCGATTCATCCCTAAAAATAAAGGTAGCTATTTTATCTGTTTTTAATACCCGATGAATTTCATCCATTATCTTTGGTAAATTGTATGGATAATTTCCAAGTAAGTGTCTTTCTTTTGTTGGTAAAACTGTTAATACCATATCTACACTTTCTGTGGCAATTTTTTCTATACTTTTATCTGCATCACCTATTAAGAAGGTAGGTTCTGGAGTATCTGTAAACAGTCCCGTATATTTATTATAGTCGGCTCTCGATTTCTCAATATAAGCTAAGTTTATATCGTTGGCAATTAACTTTCGCCCACTGCTATAAATAACCTTTGAGCTATTTAGGTAACCTGCAAACGGATCAAGAACTATATCACCAGGTTCACTAAATAAATCCAGTAATTTCTGAATCGTTATATCATCCACCGATTCTGAGTCCCATTCACTGATATTAGATTTCATATTGTGGGTCATTCCTCCAGCTCTTGATCTTACTTCTGAACCATACCATACAGAATTAAACAGTTTTACTCCGTAGGTTTTTAACAAAAAACTATTTTTTTCATATTCTTTACCGTGTACTTTTACTTCCTTATCAGGTGAAGATTCTGCTTTTTGGGCTACTACCTTACTTGTTTTATATTCCTGATCAACCGATTTAACCTCATAATCATCTTCGAGAAAACTTTTTTTATTAGGCATAAACATCAATTCATTTTAACTATTTATTAACTTTGGTTTCGATTTCTTTCCCATTCAAATTCTACCCAATCATTTTCTT
>JAJYDZ010000435.1 GCA_021790415.1 Thermoplasmata archaeon
TGCTAAGAATTTGTATATTGCCAAAGGTCAAAAAGAAATGTTTATTTGCAGGTAAGAAATGCTTACAAGAATGAGCAAAGAAAAAATCGAAACTGAGTTCATTAAAACTAGTTCAAAAGGGCAGATAGTTATTCCATCTAATATACGCAAGAAACTCAATATTGGCACGGGAAGCCTTCTTGCAGTTACTGCACAAGATGATTTGATTGTCTTGAAAAGAATTAGCTCAAGCATATCTCCTGAAGATATTAAAACACTAAGACTCATTGAGGAAGCATGGGAGGACATTGATAAAGGGAAATATAAGGTCCTTTCCAAAGATGATTTCTTCAAAGAGTTAAAAGAATGGTAATACCTATAAACAGTATAGTCTACACTTCTAAATTTGAACACGAAGTAAAGAAAGTGACGGATAAGAAAATCAAAGGGAGACTGGAGAAGAACATTAAAAGAATAATAGAAAACCCAGAAATTGGAAAACCGCTCAAATATGCTTTGAAGGGTGAGAGAACCATCAGAATAGCCCCGTTTAGGTTAATATATGCAATAAATGGCAATTCCATTATTTTATTGAGATTTGAACATAGGGGCGAAGTTTATGATTGATATTGGTTCCGCTGCTAAGTGTAACTTAGTGATGCTTCCAACATGAGATTGATAAGAGGAAGATTGTAAGAACATTTCAATAATGTTTTTGTAAGAAGTCTACCGCAAATTTTGGAATACAGGGTAACTTCCTCGCTAACTACCTAAGGCGCAGTTTTTCCATCTCCCTTTAAAACTTCTAAAGACCGTTCTAATACAACACTGATACTTTTGAGAGCCTCTTCTCTGTCCTTCCCCTCAGATATACAACCTGGAAGTGCCGGTACTGACACTGTAAACCCACCGTCTTCCTGTTGTTTAAATATAACTGTAAATTTTACTGAATATAAGTTTCTAATACTGATTTAAGTATTGTGTGAGGGGATAAATTGTTAACTGGAATGATTTCGTCTCCCATAAAAGGTATTTTTGGATTTTGCAGATCTTAATTTGGACACAACATAGCCACACAAAAAAATTGTGTCGTTTGTTTCTCCTGAAGAGATCTATATTGATTTTATGAAAATAGCTTTAAAGCAACTATTGTCATATACATCAGATGAGTGTGGAATATTTTATTGCTATTGTACCTCCTAAGAAATATGAGGAATCGATAATGCGCTTCCAAAAAAGGTGGTCAAATAATATCTTACCAGATTTTGTAGAACCTCACGTAACCGTCAAATCTCAGGCTGGTCTGAATGAAGATGAATGCTGGATAGATTCTATAAAAACGATTTGCAGCTCATTTCCTATGTTTAAGTTGTCGTTAAAAGGTGCAAAATCCTTTGGAAAATCTGTCATTTATCTTGGTGTTGAATCAGATAGAATTAATGAGTTACATCGCAGGATTGTGGAAGCAATCTCCCCGGACCCTGAAATTAGCAGGAGATATTACGAACTTGATCTTTACGAACCACATTTGACTCTAGGGTCTAAAGAATATGGGATGAGTGAAATTGAGTTATCAGAAATGATGAGGTTGGCCAACAAATATTTTCTCGACTTTCAGCCGTTCATTGTTAAATCGCTGAGAGTATACAAATTACTCGAAAATAAATATCAGAAAATTCAAGAATTAGAATTAATGCAAACAGGTTCTGTCGAAAATATTTGAAAGCAACTACGGCTTATCTTGTAATAAAAGGAGCAGGGAGGTGTTCAGCACTTGTTTGATACTAAGCAACATTATAAGGATAGGTAGGTATCCAATTAAATAATTAAGTGGATACCAAAAGGCAAGCATGGACACTTTTTTTTATGAATGTCTTAAAGGTGCAGTGCCGGGATGCGATTATTGTTTTAATCGCACATTGGATTCATTTATCATCTTCAACTGAACCTATTTATGGTGGGCTGCTCCCTTAACTCATAAAACAGACGAACTACTATTTTCTGGTGTGTACCTATTCCCTATTATCTTTGTGTGACTTTTCACTTATTGCTTTTTACTGAAACAAAATAGAGGACTATGATTCCTAAGACAAACAGGAAGAAGACTAAGAAAATTCCACACAATGTTATGAAATTAAAACCATATATTATCCCATCAATAGCATAGGAAGCTGATGTCGTCGGTGCAAGGAGAGCTAAAAATCTTAAGTCATAGGGCAATACGCTATAGGGGTAAAATACGGGAGGAAGAATTGAGAGAGAAAATGAAAGGATACTGAGGACTGGCCATATATCTTTATTCTTCTTTATTCTCTGAGCGACAATATAGCTAATAGACAGCAAGAAAATCCAAACCATTAGAAGGATTAAAAGAATCATAACCATTTGGAGTACCGATATATGGGTTACATAGAAAAGCAAGACCATAAATAACACAATTCCGGGAACAACATATACGATGTCACCTATGCCTATCCCTATAAGATACGCCCATAGAGGAATTGGAGAGGCAATTACCATATCCTGAAATAAATTATTTGTCTTGTACGATGCTATATCCGACAATGCAAAAAAAGCGGAATTAACTATCGTGTAAATAAGTCCACCAATGGCACCATACTTGATTGCGTTCTCTCCCCCAAAGACATAGATAAAGAAAACAAACGAAATTGGAGACAGGGTAACGGCTGGTAGCGCAAACCTAT
>JAJYDZ010000436.1 GCA_021790415.1 Thermoplasmata archaeon
AACCTATTCTTTTGTAAGGATCAGGTGCAGCTTCTATTAGTTTCTTGGTATAGTCTTCACTTGGAGAGCTGATAACATCCGCTGTCTTACCAGATTCCAAAATTCTGCCATCATTAATGATGTAAAGTCTATCAGTCAGGTAACTAACTGTGCTTAGATCATGGGTTATATACAGAATTGAAACTTTTCTTTTATTTCTTAGATATTTAAAAAGTTCTAAAATAGTTGCTCTAATAGAGGCATCTAGCATGGAAACCGGTTCATCAGCTATCAATAGAGACGGAGACGTTGCCAGAACCCTTGCTATGTATGCCCGTTGTCTTAAACCTCCTGAAAGTTCATGTGGCATTTTCCACCTGAAATTTTCCTGAGGTATTAGAGATACGTCTGCTAGAATATCATTTATTGTTTCCTCGATATTTTGTGCATTTCTAAGTTTTAAAGGGCGTCTTATATGCCAGTCTACATTGTGTGTTGGATCTAGAGATGAGTACGGATCTTGAAAAATAAGCTGAACATTTCTCCGATATTCCTTTAATTCTTTTCCTTTAATATTTGTTATATCCTTTTCATTGTATAGCAATTTTCCTTCCGTAATTCTGTTCATCTTAAGTATTAAATTAGCTATTGTAGACTTTCCACTTCCACTTGCCCCTACCAAGCCAATTATTTCAGCCTTATCAACAAACATGTTAATGCCATGGAGAACTTCCACAAAATTCTCAGATCCTCTTTTGCCCTTTACATCAAATCGTTTAACTACATCTTTAAGCTCTAGAACGTGCATTGTTTATAGCCTCCTTTTTCCAATCTGGGTATCTTATGCAACTGTATTTAGTTCCATCTTCCTCTATTAGGATTGGTCTTCTTTCTCTACATTCATTAATCACAAAAGGACATCTTGCCGAAAAAACACAACCTTTCGGCGTTTCTGAGAAATCCAATGGCTCTCCCGGAATAGGATTTAACTTGTTTATTGACTTAGACATAGTGGGAATGCTATCAAGAAGTAATTTAGTATATGGATGTTTTGCATCTGTAAGAAGTGCCTTATAAGGTCCCATTTCCATTATATTTCCACCATATAGAACCAGTACTCTATCTGATATCTGAAAAAGTACCGAAATATCATGTGTAACTATAATTATAGACAATGACAGTTTTTTTTGAATCTCTTTTATAGTTTTTAAAATCTCATATTGAACAAGCACGTCAAGTCCTGTGGTAGGTTCATCCATAATTATAATTTTGGGTGAATACAACAGTGCCATTGCGATTATGACTCTCTGTTTCATCCCACCACTTATTTCATGAGGATATCTATAAAGAACATCATAACCCAGATGTACAATATCAAGAACTCTATGTAAATCCTCAGTATTCATTTCTCTTTCATGAGACTCTATTATGTCCAAAAACTGATCTATAATCTTTTTTACGGGATTTAGAGAGTTCTGTGTTCCTTGTGGGACAAAACTAATAAACTCTCCTCTTACTTTTCTTAGTTCCTCTTCTTTCATTTTGAACATGTCTTTATTATCTATTTCCACGTTTCCTCCCAGTATATACCCTGGATATGATAGTGAGTTAAAAATTGAATAAAGCAGTGTAGTCTTACCCGAGCCAGATTCTCCGGATATCCCTAAAATTTCCCCATCCATTAATTCAAAGCTGAGATCATCAATTATCTTTACAAATCCTGATTCACTCAGATACCCGGAAATCATATTTTTAACCTCAAACTTCAATTCTTATCACCTATTTTCTTTAACGACTTTTGGATTTTTTTCCTAGAATAAACTCTCAGCGTTGGATTTGCTATTTCATCAAAGCCACTGTTGAGTAATGAAAAACTCATCGCCAAACCCCCGATCGCAATAGAAACGGGTATATACCACCACCATTCACCTGAAAGATATGCTTCATTGCTAATAGCCCAATACAGCATTGTTCCCCAGTTGATAGAATCAACGTTACCAAGACCAAAGAACTCTATCCATGTTAATCCAAGTACTCCGTACATTGCAGCGAAGAAAAAATTGCTAACTATCAATGGAAACATATTTCTAATAATCTGTCTGAATACTATGCTTAAATTTGACTCTCCTATAAGTTTTGACGATTTAATGAAATTTCTGGTAGCAAGACTCTTAGTCTGAGACCTTAAAACTCTTGCACCCCATGCCCAACCAGTAATCGATAACGCCAAAAAGATAGCAATGTAACTGAAAGAGATCCCTATTCCAATAAATAAGCTACCAATAATAATTACAATCATGATTCCAGGGATTATGACAAAAACATAGCTAAGACCATCTAAAATCTTATCTGTTTTGCCACCAATCAAACCAGCACTCAATCCAACCAAAATAGAAATTAAAGTTGATACAAGACCAACTGCCAAACCAACACCAAGAGTGGGAGCAGCCCCATATAAGAATCTTGAAAACAGATCTTCTCCATACGCATTAGTGCCTAAAATATGGGAAAAACTTGGACTCAAATTGATAGCGAAAGAATTAAAACTTGGTGAATACGGCGAAAAGTCGGGCCCAAAAATTGCCAATAAAATGTATGCTATTAAGAGGAAAAACCCAATTGATGATTTTTTGTTCGAAAAAATTCCAGAATTTATAAATTTTTTAATTAAATTTGAGAGTGATAAGGTCATTGCGAA
>JAJYDZ010000010.1 GCA_021790415.1 Thermoplasmata archaeon
GTATGTCCTGGGAAGTGACCTTTGCCATCTTAAAAGTAAATACAGGCAAAGGATATAAGAATGTCTATAGACATGCTTAATAATAACCACGTGTTATCTGTATATGAGCAGGAAGGTCTTTGTTCTGGACAACAAATTAAGTCTGACAGATGATCAGATAGAGGGGATACTGGAAAGAACAGTAACAAAACAGGGAACATCGGCCAAAGCAGATGTTCCAAGAAGATATCTGGGAAAGAGGGTATACATCGTCATCACAAAATCCGATGGGATTGGAGATCAGGAATAGTGTCCCACACTTCAGGAGAGCAAAAAGTTTAAATAAATCAACGCTTTGGTACAATAGAAGATGCTGAAAGAAGGGAAGGCGATAAAGTTTTATAGTAAGGTCAGGTTGAAAATTAAATGAGTTACTATGAGGGATATAATAAAAATGAAGAAGAAACTATTTACGGTAGAATTTCAAGTATGTACAGAGATGAAGGAGCCAAAATATTAATCCAGAGATCAGTCCAATTCCTATTGATCTATTTATACCGTTTATTAATCAACAATTATTTCTATATAGATGGAAAGAAGATTAAATATTTTACAAATACATATAATGCTGTCAACAGTGAGAGGATAGTGGAAATACCATTTGTACTTTCTTTATTGCACACCTTTCCACAAAATAAAAGAATACTTGAAATAGGAAACGTTTTAAACCATTATGCCCATTTTGAACACACAGTCGTGGATAAATATGAGAAGTTTAGTGGGGTGTTAAATTTGGACATAGTAGACTTTGACACAAATGAGAAATTTGACCTGATAATTTCTATTTCAACAATCGAGCACATAGGATTTGATGAAGAGCCTATAACTCCGGGAAAATCTCTATTGGCGATAAAAAAAATCATAGCTTTGCTAAAGCCGGGGGGAATGTTATTAATAACGGTTCCACTCGCATATAATCCTGAAATAGACAAAATTTTACGAGATAACATCATTCCATTCAAAGAGAAGTATTTCCTTAAAAGAGTTAACTTTTTTAATAGATGGGAGGAGTCATCCTTAGGCGAATGTATTAATCTAAAGTATGGAAAAAGATTTCCTGCTGCAAACGCGGTTGCTCTTCTAATATATGAGTATACAGTTTCGAAGGATACATTAACAGAATTGGAATTAGTCAGATAACCATAATAAAACCTTCCACACTTGATCTTGTGTATTCTTTTTAACCAGATATGATCATCATGTCTGGCCAGGGATACGCGGTTTTGATCTTGAGGGAAATCCTCGGGGCTCAAATAGAGTAGAGTTCTGCCATTACACAGACCCCCTCGTCGAACGGAACGAGCGGTTTTCCCGCATTGCGCTCACCGACTGTTTTCATGATATGGCGCTTCCAATGAAGGTGGATGGTTTTGTGTCCATGATGGAGAGACCGAGTTTCTCTATGGAAGAGTTCTTCCATGTGCTTGGTTTATTTTGCTGTCTGTAAACGCCAATTGAAAGATCCCCCAAATCGCCAAGGTAAATTTACCCATCCATATTTAGTTTTTTTCCATTTTTATTTCATCTCATTTATATTGATATTCCCTGTTTTCTTTCTCTCCTTGAGTCTGTATGACTCTCCCCTGAAATTTGCCACGGTGCAATGATGCAGTGTCCTGTCAAGAACAGCTGCAGCCATGACCTGATCGCCAAGTATTTCACCCCATTCCGAAAATGATTTGTTTGATGTGTATATGGTGGATTTCTTCTCATACCTGGATGAAACGAACTGGAAGAACAGGTTTGATTCCTCCCTGGTGAGTGGAGGATAGCCGATCTCATCCACTATCATCAGCCTGAACCTGTAGTGTGTCTTTATCCGGTATTCAAGCTGCTTCAGGTCATAATCCCTTTTCAGCGTCTGCACAAGCTTCACTGCAGATATGTAATATGCAGGCATATCTGACATTATTGTTCTCGGTGTTGTGTATGAATCTCAGTGTTATGAGTTCATCAATGAAGGCACGATCTATGCCCGGCTGGAATGAGAAATCGGACCAGTTCAGCATGTTCTCAGTCTTCCTGGATACCTTGTGTGCCAACCCCCCGAACAGCAGATGATTTAAATAAGTGCTATACAAAAAGTAATCTATATCTGAAAGTGATTCAAGACAATACTGTCTCCAATTAGGGGTCATAAGCAAGTTTACGCTTCATTTCCCTTGCATAATGAATCTTTTCAAGAAACCGTTTAAGATCTTTCGGCAAAATTAGCTCCAATATATTCACAATTTTAAGAAGGTTCGCTTGTTGCAGATAAATAAATATCTCTTGGGGGGAGATATAAGCATCCTTTTCATCAAGTTGTATAGAGTTGAAAATGGAAAGGCGAATCTTTGAACCTATATGCTGAGAGTAACACAATCTCTTGACAGAGTCTGTCTTGAAGTCTTCAACCACTTGCCTCGTGGTTTCTACATCTAACTCGAAGCGCATGAGCTCCGATTTCAGAAACCTTTCGAACGAAGAAATTGTACTTGTCGCGCTCTCATGGTGCCTGTAGAATGAGAGAATATTTTCACTTACTTGTATCCTGCCAGAGGAATCCAGGGCATTGTAAAACATGTAATTATCCTGTCCAGTTAAGACTTTCTTAACAGTCCGTAAATAAACGATATCCTTCTTGACAGAGATTGTGGATAAATTAAAATTAGGCCCTTTATCGATCCTATCAATAGGTGACCCATTTTTATCCATAAAACGGGCACGGTGTTTATAGTATACTAGTTCATCATCTTCAGAAAATGCCTTCTGAACGTGTTCCAGTTTTGTTTCCAAAAACACATCGTCATCGTCCAAAAATGACAATATATCGCCAGAGGAGTGCATTATTCCTTCATAAAGAAAATCTCCAATGGTTCCTTCCATAAGAATGCTCTTCACATTGTTCAGCCTTGATGAACTTATAATAAGTTCGTCAACTTCCTTTTCCTGAAAATTCTTAACAACCACGATCTCGTAACTTCCTGGAATCAAACTCTGGTTAAGGGCACTTTTCAGAGCATGAATCAAGTAATCTCTTCGATTGTACGCTGTTATTATCACCGTTATCATATTATTACCCTTCTATGAATGTTGACAAAGGATACCAGTTCCTTTGTATCATTGTAGCTAATTCTCCCTCCTTCTAAACATTAACCTTCGAACCCTGTCCCAGATTGAAGAAGTCGGTATGGCATAAGAGATGAGCAAGAATGCTGAGACTGCAATAATGATAAAGTAAACGATTTCGAGATCGATTAAGTGGCTGCCAATTGTCTCAACAGTGAGATTTTCTGTCTTTAACGGATAAATGTAAGATCCATCATATCCGGAAAAATAATCATGGAGTGAAACTTTTCCATCTGCCAATGCATAGTCTTTCAAAACAGGCTCGTTGATCACTCCAAAAAGGGTGGAGAGATTGCTGAGGCTCCCATTGCGAATAGCTACCATACCGAGTAGAGAACCATTTAGTTCAACGGTTTTTCCCTGTGAAAAACGTTTAATTTGAGGCGATAATCCATTACCATTAGTGGAATTGGAATACAAGATGTATGAACTTGAAAATCCCTTGGGAGTCCTAAATATGGCGTTTGTGAGATTTGTATAGGAACCCAATGGTGTCCCGTTATCCACAACTGCAGCGTGTAAATAGGTGAAGTTAGTATAATTTATATCTATACTTCCTGTATATGAATAAAATCCTATGCGGAAGCCAAAGTAAGAAGTGCCTGCAGGAAGGGTAATATTGTAGTTGTAAAGCATGCTGTGTGTCGAATACGGTAGCACTTGTCTTGTGCATAATGTAGTCCTGCTGGAATTTGATGTCTCCCCTATTATATTCAGAACAGGACTACCACTAAAACCACGGGATACATTCATGCGGAAGGAGAGAGACATATAAATAATGGAAGCGGGATTAGTTATATGGATACCTCCAGCCCCACCTGCCAGAGAGCCATTGTAGCCGAGGGAAAAGGAGGCATTTTTTCCAGTGGCTAAGAGGCTTCCGTTCGAATAGGTGAAAGATGTGTTACCACCCCATGAGGTTGTGGTGAAATTGCCGGGCAGGTAGTTCATAAACTCTCCAAGCGAATTGTTCTCATAATATTTCATATATCCACTAAACTTTGAAGTGTTCTTGTAGTATATTCCTCCCGAATTGCCTAGGGATGAACTGGAATTCTGAAAAATTGGAAGTAGTGCTTTGGAATACGCCATTGGGGATGGTGTGATTATATCTACGTTTCTGGATTCATTATTGAACCCCGCAGAAGTGCCATTAGTTGATAAAGAAATATTGTAGCCAAGAAGACTAAATAGTCTGTATAAGGTTCCAGTGTTAGGTTGTATACCAGTGTTGAGAAGCATATTCGAGTAGTAAACAGGTTCATGAACATTGGGAACCTGAAATACAGAAACATTGTATTCTGAATATATTAGTTCCATTCCGGTTTGGGAGAAAAAGTCAACAGTAGAGTTATAATTGGAGAATCCGTAAGAGGTAAATGGGTTGGGGACATTGTTTTCTATGTCCTGGCCAGAAATAACTATATATTTCACACTATGAGCTACCAAATATGGTTGTAAGTCGTTGTAAAGACTATTTTTTACGAGATATTGCAAGGAATTCAACGAGACCGAAAGCGGCGGGGGTGCCCATGTGAATTCATTCACTGATGGACCGCCAATCCAGATGGTGTTATAGCCTTGAGAGTAATTAGATACGACAAGATCGTATGCGTGAATTACAGATTCATTCACGCAAGTTGGGGAGAAAACCCCCTTCGGTTCTATAGCATTGCCCTGCAGGAATGATCCAGGGCTAGCCCTCATAGGATAATAAGATCCATTGAAAGACTGCCAGCCTCCAACAGATACTAGGATTATAATTATGGTAACGGCTACGTATTTTCTCAAGCCTGAAATCCTGCTTTTGCTTTTTATCACATTCTTTCTTAAACTGCAGGTAAACACAACTCTGTTGGCATATCTGTGAAATGTTAGGCGGACTCTTCCTGAATAATATATAATATGTGAAACACCCAGTGCAAAGAGTGGTAAGTATAGAAAGGCTATTAGGTTGATAAAATGTCCAGGGATGGAAAGGGATGTTCCTATTGCACTTCCCACCACTGGAATGTAGGTGAAATATTTAAGTGCAGAGTATATAAATCTGAAATTCCACTCTTGTGTGATTATGTAAGCAACCAAAAGAGGTGCTATCACGGGCAGTGCAAATTTACGCGTTGAACGATACAGAAGGGAAGAAAAGGCAATTATTGGCAGCAATAAGAGAGAGAAAATCCATAGATAAAAGAAGATACCTCCTGTAGTTATCACCTGAGCGGGATCATACAAAGTTTTTGCGTTGTATGTGACCTTTCCAACCAATACTGAAGGTGGAGCGTACACTAGCGTGGACCAAGAGTGCCCAAGTAGGAGGAAAACGTTATAGAATGAGATGTTGCCTGCAAGATATTCTGAAGCAGTTGAAAACGGTCTATTTCCAAGTGCGTTGAATCCGGAAGTGGTGAGTGTGGAGGCTGTAGAAGCCTGCATGTAAAGGAAAAGTATTGATAAGGTTGAGATTAGAACTGATATGATACCATAAGCTGCAATACTTGGTTTTTTTCGACTTATGCCGACAATTATTGAAATAAAAATAATAGATATCCAGAACATTGGGATATAGTCTGGATCTAGCAAAGCAGAAAGAAGCATGAAAGCAATGATGGGAAAAAATGTTCTCAAACCACTTTCCTTCTTAAGGATTAGGATGACCGAAATGGAGATCAGGATCAGGATTATACTGTCTGCCCATGTGCCGCCATCTGCATTCAGGTTCAGAGCCGAAAGATTGGAGTATGCAACAATGAAGATCGCAAGTTTTCCAATATCCCTTTTGAATGAGGTCAGAACGTTTACGTTAGAGGAATAGAAATCAACCGCCAAGGCAGCAAATGCATAGCAGAGTAGGGCAAATAAAAGGAATGTATAATAAAGGAATATCCTTTCTGTTATTGCTATGCTATTTGTAAACACTGAAAGCAGGGGTAACGGCCATGTGATGAAGAGCCGATCAAATGAAAACCCATTCAGAGGATTTGTAGATGCAATGGAAAATGGTGGGATCGCAGATGACAGGGGGAAATGCTGATCAGCATATGCGTAAAGTCCCGGCCTGAAAAGGAGACCCCAGAGAGTTATGACAGGGATAACCATGATGAAAAGCAGCCAAAAGATGGTTTCGGTTTTGGGTTTTGTTATAAGGCGTCTGAAATTGAAGCTCAATTTTGCCCCTTTTTTCAATTTTTCTATTACAGCATTCATCGGCACACATCCAGATTCCGGTAATATTCTGTCAACCTAAGATTAAATTTTTCAAATGTGAAATATTCGGCTCTTTTCAATCCAGATCTGACAAGAGAGTCAGAATCTTCAATAGCTTCCCTTACTCCTTCAACGATCTCACCGTTATTCATGGGGTCTACAAGAACGGCTGCACTGCCAGAGACTTCCTCTATTGTTGGAATTCTTGAGGTAACGACTGGCAACCCAGACGCAAAAGCTTCTACAATGGGGAGTCCAAAGCCCTCGTACAATGACGGAAATAGAAGGACATCACACGCATTGTAAAGTTCATTTAATTTTTTGTCACCAACATTCTTGAAGGTTATGCTGTTGCCGACAGAAACACCAACCCTCACCAGACTGAAACTTTCGCCGAGTGAAATCATGGCTTTTTTCACTCCTGAAAGGTTTTTTCTCGTCTCGTTCGACGAAACGGAAAGCACAATCTTCCTATTTAATGGTAGACCTAATTTTTCACGAAGGACTTTTTTATCAACATTAAGAGGCCGGAAGATTGGTGAATATGCTAAAGGTATTACATCAATTCTTCCATTGAACCCAAAGTTCTTGAGTTCATCAGCAAGAGTATTAGTCTGAGTGATTATGCGTTCCTCTGTAGAAAGTCTCTTATACAGCCAGTGAGTATAATATCTCTGCCTATGACTTACTATAGTCGGGTCGTATGGTGAATCATGCACAGAAACTATCCTGATTTCTCCTATCCCTCGGAAAACACCAGAAAATTGGTTCGCATAATGCACTATGATTTGCCGGTGTTGCTTTTTTAGTTCCTTCATGAACCTTGCTGCATCTCTGAAACTTATATTCATTATAAAATGATTTAGTAAATTAGAGAACCTTATGCCTGGTTTGAAGTCTTTTCCCGCGTGTTCCCTTTCCCAGCCATCCTGACTGAAGAGAAGGTTAACCTGGATAGCGTGAACTCGAAATGCTTTCATAATATCCTCTGAATAGCGATAAAGCGAAGTCATCGGTGGATACCTATTTACAACTAATACGATTGAGTCTATATCTGAGCCTTCCTTTTGGCTCTCGTCATTATTAGTATTCGATGTCAACGCGTGGCTATGTTGACAAAATTAATATCCTTTTGGGATATGATGCAAGGAGAGTGCTTTGACCATTTCTATTTGCATACCTGTTGTTAACGGAAAATTTCTTGTCAATTGCTTGGATTCTATCTTTAGCAGTAGTTATACGGATTTTGAGGTAATTATCAATGATTCTTCAGAAAATTCAAAAATCTCGGATCTTCTCTGTCAATACGATACAAAAGTTGTAAAGAAATCGACCAAAAGTTTTGAGAGTAGACTTCTCACAGTCAAGGAATCCTCAGGTGACCGCATATTTCTCATGGACGAGACTAGGATAATCACCCCGCAACTACTTGGGAAGATTGCTAACATGAAGAATAAAATTATCACCATTGCAGAAAAAGAAATTGGAGATACATTAATAACCCGCTTCACAAATATGGACAAAAATGCCATTATATCAGGAGCTTCTGATGATATTTCACCTATATCAAACAAGACCGTGATCCCTAGAGTATACGACAGACAAGTTATTCTGGCATCTCTAGACAACATTGTGAGCAAATTACCTCAAGAAAAAATGAGGAACGTGATAGGTCTTGATCTTGAACTGATCTACTACGAATCATGGCAGCAAACTATAGATCTTGGATTTATCAAGACTAAGGAAATACAGCATTTTGGTGATAGAAATTATAGATCCATGTTTAGGAAATACTACAGATATGGGAAGTCGCAAAAGATGCTCAAGAAAACAGTTTATTCAGATTTTGCAGGTCTTGGTGGAAGAAACCGTGCTGGTCTGTCAGTCAAGAATCGTATGGCAACAATCCCAATACAAATTTTAAGAGGAGTTCCCTTCCTCCTTGGATATATCAGTGATTCTGATTAGTGCTTAACTCAAATTTACAACGAATAAAATAGTATATTGTAAACGCCAACTGAGTCTTGTGCATTCCAATATAAACTGGCGTTATACGATCTACTGCATAAATTATGTTAAGTAAAATTTTAAAAACTTACTTCACATATCGACGGTATAATGAAACTTTTATGGTTGGCTCATCGCGATCCATTGCATCCCAAAGCAGGTGGTGCTGAACGAACAATTGGTGAACTATGTTCTCGCTTTGCAGAAATGGGATATGAAGTTACTGTTCTGTCACCGAGATGGGATGGGGCCAGAAGTACTGAAAAACTTCACGGATTCACTATACAGAGGTTTGGTGGAAATGTGCTTCTCCATCTGTACGTTCCGCTACATATACTAATGAAAAAACCTAATTTAATTATCAACGACCTTGGACATGCAATACCATGGCCTTCCACTACATTGTTAAGAAAAAGTAATTTAATTTTTTTTCGACACCTTCATTCACGATCCCTCCCCGGTCAGGTTAACAAAATCATGGCAACGCTCATAACAAACGTTGAGAAATTGTATTTTTTAATTTATCCAAATACCATATTTATCACAGAATCCACCACTTCGTCTGCGGATCTTTCTTCTCTGGGAATAGATGGAAAGAATATCATGCGGATTCCACCTGGTGTAGATCTGAATCTCTTCCTGCAATCTGAAAAAACATCAGAACCATCCATCGTATATTTTGGCGGCATGAGAAAATACAAGAGGCCGAAAGAGGTAATCCTCATTTTTCATGAAATGATTGCACAAATTCCAAATCTAAAGTTGACTATGGTTGGGATGGGACCTGAATTTAAATCTCTCAGGTATCTTGTAACCGCATATCACCTTGATAATAATGTAACGTTCACAGGTAGAGTTTCTGATGAAAAACTGTCATCCATAGTATCAAGAAGCTGGCTTAATTTTCACACATCAATAACTGAGGGATGGGGGTTATCAATTCTTGAAGCTTCCGCCTCGGGTACACCAACAGTAGCATATTCAGTCCCTGGAGTTGTGGATACAATTGAAGATGGAAAGAATGGTTTGAAGGTAAAGGATGGTAATAGGGGTGCTTTCATGGACGCAGCATTAAAAATATTGAGTGATCCAAAACCATGGTGGAATTCCTCCTGCACTGTCGCTGAGAAGTACTCATGGAATGAGACAGCAATGAGATGGGACAAAATCATGAAACAAATTATCTATCGGAAGGATCACAATCTGCGAGGACAGGTATAAGTAAGTTTAGGCTGTTCACCCCAAGGTATATTCATTATCGCTAATTCAACGTCAGTGCATGAAGTCTATTATCGCAAATATTTCTGGTCAGGATGATTTCTTTCTATATTATTATTTGAAAAGAATGGATCTCTTGAACTCTTTGGGGTTAAATAATATATCTTCAACCATTTACATTATATGAATTCGAAGGAATTATTCAGGAAACATATAGGCCTGGGGGAACATATGAACTAAGAATATGATAGAAAATTAATAGAAAACGCGTCTATTCTTCCCAGAATTGCTCATGATTCATACTGGATGGGTGAATGTTCGCTACTAGTGGTAACTTTAACAGTGTCATAAATGAAAACCACTGGAAATTATGATAACCGCCAGTGGAAGGGATAAGGGAGAATAGGATGAGTTGAACTTTAACAATATAACTCATAGGTAAGAGATCACTTGTGGAAAACTGAATCCCTCAGACGAAACCCTGATGCATAAGAGGAGGTAGCTGGAATAGATACAAAAGACAAAAAAACAATAAAAGAGATTTACAGTGTTATTAATATTTACGCCCAATCAGGCCGCTTTATGCCTACTCTTGCACAGGGTGATCCTGATTCTCTGAGCACTATTCAAGCCAGTCAAAAGGAAAGGTGCGATGGTTTCTTAACACTTGACTATCTGGCAGATTTCTTGAGTTCCTCCAATTTTCTCATGGGATTTCTATTTGCCTCTGTTCTGCGTATCTGCGGCTTTGAAGTGACAACCTGAAATAATCACCAATTAAAGATAGTGAAGCATCTATAAATGATGTTCTGTTATAGTTTTCTATCCTGATCCCGTTCATCCCGTTTTGGAACACATCATCCATCCCCATTACATCAAACGCTACTGTAGGCGTTCAACTTGCAGAAACTTTCATCGCTGAATATCCCACATGAGAAAAATTGCCGGTAGGAAATAAAAGAGCAGTATAAGTGAATAGATAAATCCCCTATTGAAGAAATGTCTCTATTCCTTTCTCCAATGTGAATTTGGGCACAAATCCCAATTCTCTTTTTACTTTCGTTATGTCGGCACATGTGTAGTACTGATAATTCTTTAGTGGATTCTCCACGTATTCAGGATCATCACTGTAATCTACCGCCTTTGCAACGGCCTTGAAGATGGCGTTAAATGAATTTGTCTGACCTGTTCCCACATTATATACATCAGTATTTTTTCCATTCTCGAGGGCTAGAATAGCAGCTCTGGCAGAATCCTCTACGTGAATGAAATCCCTGCTCTGCTTGCCATCTCCAAATATTGTTGGCTTATTCCCACTTTTTATATCTGTGACAAATTTCCATATGACGCTGGCATAGGCACTTTTGCTTGACTCGTCTGGGCCATATGTATTGAAAAACCTCAAGCCTACCGTATCAATTTTACCAGTATCACCATAAAATCGGGCTGTTAATTCATTTATTCTTTTCGTAACAGGGTACATATTCTCGTATCTTTCCGGCAAATCATGCTCAATAGATGGCTTGTCTGTTATACCATAAACCGCGGAAGAGGATGCATAAACCACCCTTTTGCATTTATTTTCGCATGCTGCTTCCAGAACATTCTGTGTACCCATTACATTATTCTCGTATCCCGAATTACCAGTCTCCTCGAACTGGGGTGGTGATGTCGTAGCTGCTAGATGAAATATGGCATCGCAATCGGAGAAAGCAGATTTCAAAAGCCTCTTGTCCATTACACTTCCAACAAAATGGATATCAGCCTCATTGTTCTTTTTTTCTATATCCAGAGACAAAGTCTCCCAACCCTTTTCATTGCACTGCCTTATTATGTGACGTCCTATAAATCCAGAACCACCCGTAACTAACACTTTCACTCTTTCTGATGAAACATTGCTATAAAAATATGTGTTATGGCTGATTGTAAGCAAGTTTCTAAATAAGCATATAAAAAATGAATAAGCCGAAATGTCAGAAGTCTGTTTATACACTTCAAAATCATCAGGTCAAGCAATAATCCAGACAAGTTCTACAAACAGAAAAATATATTGTAAATTAAAATCATGACCTGTGTTTATATCGCAAAATTCTTATGTGTAACTAAATAAAAGTTTTTAGTAAAAAAGGGATATGGGAAGGATAAGATGGAAACAGATATTAAAAATCTTAAGATTTTGGTGACCGGTGGAACTGGATTTATAGGCACAAATCTTGTGAGGAGACTTGCTGTGGACAATGAAGTAATTGTAATGGATAATATGCATACAGGATCTGATAGTAATATCAAAGACCTGATTGATGGAGGGAAGGTAGAGCTGCTTCACGAAGATGTGAAAAATATTAACAAACTTGGAAAGAAAGTGGATATCATATTCCACCTGGGTTTCTATTCTGCATCTCCTATGTACAGGAATAATCCAATGCTTGTATCTGAAGTTGTTGCAGGCATGACAGCACTCCTTGAATATTGCAAGAAAAATAGTGCAAACATGGTTTTTTCTTCCACGTCCTCAATATACAATGGCGTTGAGCCACCACACAGTGAAGATATAATACCAGGAGTTACGGACTTTTACACAGAAGCCAGAATTTATGCAGAAAGAATGGCAGAACTATATAATAAGCTCTATGGCGTTAATGTTGCGGCAATGCGATTCTTCTCTGTATATGGAAAGTATGAAAAGGCAAAGGGTGAATATGCCAATCTTGTTACACAATTCCTCTGGAATATTAGAGAGGGAAAGAGCCCAATAATTTACGGAGATGGGAAACAGAGGCGAGATTTTGTCTATGTTGAGGATTTGATTGACGCACTCCTCCTGGCATCTGAAATAAAGGGATTTGAGGTTTTTAACGTTGGCTATGGCAAGAATTACAGTCTCAATGAAATGCTCTCCATGCTCAACAAGCATCTTGTTACAGACGCTAAACCGGAATATATAAAAATGCCAGTAAAAAATTACGTTATGGAGACACTTGCTGACACAACAAAATCTGAAAAAATGCTTGGTTTCAAGGCGAAGACAACCCTAGAGGATGGAATCAAGATTATATCAGAGTTTTATAAATGACTAAAAAAATGATCATGTCCCGCACACCCCTAAGAATCACATTTACAGGTGGGGGAACGGACATACCCGATTATTTCATGAATTATGGCCCTGGAGCCGTAATAAATGCATCAATTAACAAATATATTTACATAACGGTTAATGAAAAATTTGACAACAAAATAAGAGTTAGCTATTCAAGGACGGAAATAGTTGACCAAGTAAGTGAAATTAATCATCCAGTTGTTAGAGAGGCATTAAAATTTCTGGACATAAAAGGGAAGATAGAGATCGTATCCATTTCAGACATACCATCCAACGGAACAGGGATGGGGTCAAGCAGCACATTTACAGTTGGTCTCCTAAATGCGCTTCATGCTTTTCTTGGTGAACATACATCACCCGCCAATCTTGCACAGGAGGCGATAAAGATTGAACGGGATTTATTAAAGGAACCTGGTGGATGGCAGGATCAGTATGCAGCAGCTTTTGGTGGATTTAATTTTCTTGAATTTAATAGGGGGAAGGAAGTTAATGTGGAACCAATAATTATGCCTGATAAATTTGCCGGGCTTTTACAAGAAAGCCTCCTTCTTCTTTACACCAATAAAGAAAGGATGTCCGGTACTATACAGGCAGATCAAAAATCAAGAATTTCCTCACTACATGAGAATTATGAGATTATGTCTGAGATTACTT
>JAJYDZ010000437.1 GCA_021790415.1 Thermoplasmata archaeon
AATATCATCAATGATCTTCTTCTGTTCTCCTCCGGGATCCACCACAACACAGCTACCCTTGCTGGAAAGTATTATGGTATTTGTCATGAGGGGGCCCGTTAATATCTTCCTTATTTTCAGCATTCCGGTCATGAAACTATAGTCGAATCAGGGATATGGCTTTAATGATAACCTGAAAGAGGTGTGTTTTGCACCCAATTCTAAAATGTTCAGATAATGAAATATACCATTTCACATTTTGGGTAGCATGGGCGCGTGGCCAAGCATGGATATGGCAACAGCCTCCTAAGCTGTAGATCAGGGGTTCAAATCCCCTCGCGCCCGTGTGTTCATTTCACTTCTTTCTTGTCTCATATCCGGGGGCCTCCGAGGATTCCCACGAACCGTCTATTTTGCGCTCATAACCTTTTTCATTTGCCTGCGAGGAATGACTATGGAACTATAAACAAGTTCAAGTGAAAATTCTACGGAGAGGATCCAATTTCCTGTAATGGAAATAAAGTGTGCCACAGGATGGGTTTCTTGAGAGCATACCTCAAAGAAAACTGCTTAGTTGAGTCATAATACTCAGGAACGAGGATGTAAAAATGGTAGTTGATTTCCTCGGGCAGTATTCTCTAATGCTACACATAAGAGAAGTTAACAATGGAGGATGAAATCGTTCTAAGTGAGACCTGCTAATAATATTATTGTAAAGCGGGTAGCGAACAAATAAAATTATATGAAAATAAAGAGTTTGGAACGTAAAATTACTAATATTTGATCATATTTTCAATATATGACCAAGATATGGCAAAAACCTATTCACTCCTTCAAAGAAGTTGACAGAGCAGGCCAATGTTATGTTTATAAAAGGTCATCCAAAAAAGAGATTGAAGCTGCTTTAGCAGTCATAAATAACTGGAGAGAGGCACATGGATTGCCACTACAACGTTTTCGTTCAATTTTATATCGATATTCAAAAAAAGTGCAAAACTCCCCTAAACCATTAATAGCACATAGAATTAAAAGAATAGTATCTATAAAAAGAAAGCTAGAACTCAATGATCACATGAGACTTTCCCAGATGCAAGATATAGGTGGATGTCGTGTTGTTCTCAAGGATGTCTACAAGGTATTGGAACTACGTCAGGAATTTAAGAACAGTCGAATAAAACATGTCGCGCTTCCAATTAAAGATTATATTAATAATCCTAAAGAGACTGGCTACAGAGCTATCCATCTTATCTACAAACATAAGAGTAAAGAAAACAATGATTATGATGATCTGCGAATAGAGATTCAGATAAGAACGCAACTTCAACACATTTGGGCTACTGCAGTTGAAACAGTGGACAATCTCACAAAGAATGCACTCAAATCTAATATAGGGCCACAGGAATGGAAAAGGTTTTTCGTTTTAATGAGCAGCGTTATTGCTAAAGAGGAAGGCACACCCTTAGTCCCAAATACGCCAGAAAAGGAGGATGATCTCTTAAAAGAACTGGCATCACTCTCTAAGAAACTTAAGGTTGAAAAAACATTGGAAGCATTCACCTATGTATTAACAGAAACCAGTCACAACGATTTGAAAAATGCCACTTATTTCTTGATTGAACTTGATCGTAATAGAAAGAGTATAACAATCACCGGATTCATAAAAGCAGATTTGAGATATGCTACAAAAAAATACATGGAGAGAGAGAATGTATTGAAGGCAAAAGGAAATGAGGTTGTATTAGTCTCTGTCGACAAACAAAAAGATCTAAAAAAGGCTTATCCAAACTACTATGCTGATACAAACGAATTTCTAAATATACTTAGAAAAGCTTTGAAAAATGCAGAGAAAATAGAAAAATAGATTATTAACGATACTATGGCTTTTTCCACAAAACTTGGTATTTTTTCAGAAACTCCAATGACTCATTCCAGAAAGTTTCATTCATATACGGTTTGAGTTTCTTTGCACTATTAACTGCAGACGATGGTGAGACAAACTGCGTACTAAGGCTTATCAAAGTGGTAAGTGCCTCTAGGAATTGTATACCCTTGTCGTCAGCCTCTTTAATTATATCTATGGTCGACTTCGGAAGGTTTCTGTCTGGGATTGAATTTTGAAGTTTCTCTTTACCTTCAGTGTAATAGGTATTAGCCAGTGTCGTAGAATAAGGTCCATGTATGTAGTTTGTGAAATCATACTTCAAAGCTGGTGAATATCTAAGAACTTTAAGTAGATACACATTTTTCTGAACTCGTATTCTTCCATTAAGTGATTTGACGTTAAACTTTCTAGTATGCCTCTCTAGTTCTTTCAATCCGTTAAAAATGTCCACTTCTAGTCACCCCCCACACTACTCAATTGCTAACAATGATAAATAATTAGCTCTTATTCTGGTAGAGTAGAATGAAGAAGTAGTTATCATCTCTCTCAAACCCTCATCGAATGCAGCATGTGAGGCTACTGCATTACGCTCACAGACTAACTTCTTCTTGACATCGCCTCCCAGCTTTCGCAGGGAACTTCTCACTTCAAAGATGTTTGTGGAATCTCCACGGGTTTGAATTTCTGCTATCAAATGTTAAAATACATTATATTAAATATAAGTTGCAAGAAAGAGGGACACACCTCTTCCTGAAATCATTCCATTCTTGGAGCAAGGAAGAACTTGACCTTTTTTTCT
>JAJYDZ010000438.1 GCA_021790415.1 Thermoplasmata archaeon
AATCAAAAATGAATTTGGAGGAAATTTGAATCAGCTTCTTGAATTACATGACCAGATATTTCAGAACATTAATGAAACAAAAGATGAGATTGATAAAATTGAACACACAACTAAACTAAAGGGTAGATGTATGTATATTTAACCTAAGAAAATTACATTTTACTGCTGCAGGCATTTTAAATATCACGTCGAAAATTTATTATTATTCTCTCACCCCTCTTTTATTTTTAATAAAATCGATGAAATCCATATACGTATTCTTTGTCAATATTAGATGATAACCGTTGCACCAAAGATCTATATGGACTCTTCCACCATACTTGGAATGTTCGTACCAAGTGTCATGTAACCTTTGGAATTGATTATTCCCATTTGTCAGCGTTACGACACCATAATTAGTATGAGTCGCAAATAGATACTCTCCGTAAGCAGATATCTCCTCGCAGGTGGGAGACAGTTTTGTGATTTCCGCATTGGCTTTTCGCATAACCTCAATTGAATGGGATGGTTGCAGCCTATGGATAGGTACTTGATTTATTCTTTCACAATATTCCTTCCATTTCCCGCCAGATTTACAAACTTCAACTGCAATCTTTGCTTTCCATTTTCTGTTAAAGACTCTTCTAAAAATTCATTCATCAGTAGAACCGACCACTTTCCATTTTCCTCCTACCTTTTCAATTCCAAGTGATTCAGATTCCATGGCGAACACCTCATTCAATGCCAACTAGCGATGTATTATTAGCTTTTCGCCAATTCAACATTCAAATTAACATTAAGAGGGATGCAAACATTACCTTGCCTGGTGTAAATTCATATCCATATTGTTCATTTCTCCCTCCTCTTTATAGCCTCAACCTGATCCTGCAAATGGTACAGAAGACCCAATGCCTCTTTTAGGGGATTCAAAACATGGTTCTGCCCTATTTGATTGAACAACTTCAGGCCAACCATATGTATATCTGGTTTTCGAAATGACTTATTGTAAGAGCTATGTTGTCTGCAATTTTAGAATAAACCTACCGGGATTATAAGCCATGAGAGAATTCATTTCCTTTTGAGCGTTCACCTTTTCCATAATCCCTTTATGATATGAAGCCAGATTATCGGGAGAAAGAAAACCTCTGTTTGTTTTATCTCCATGATATCCCTAAGATTTCTGTTCAGGATTACATGTGTTGAAATTCTCATTATCTGGAGACATCCCAATGGATAACAGCAAATCGGACTCATCAGCTATATATCCCAATGCCAATGACAAATAAATTAAACGATTCAGAAACACCTTTCCTCTTCAGGGACCTGGATATGATTAACAGACATGTTTTATGATTGAAATGGTGCAAAGCGTGATTTAAAATTGAGAAATTAAGCGAGTCTCCTAAAGCAACATTCGAACGTGCCGGCATGATCGCAGTTAAGAAATCTGCCAGAGCAAAGCCGAATTTGTTCATGCTTTAATTTCTTTCGTCTGAACCAGCCTTCCTCGCATTCACATTATTGATCTGCTGAACGAGATTGTTGAGCAATTCCTTCGGGATTTGCAGAATGGCTTCAATATTAGGTATCGTGTGAATGTTATAAAACCACCCTGAATCCCTGCTAAATTCACCTGCTGTATCGAGCTGATTCTGTGCCTCCTGAATCTTACTCACTGATTTCTTCAGAATCTTAACAGGGTTATGGAGCTGTAAAGCATGAATGCTTTTTTCTGCCTCTTCCATTTCCTTTTGCATTTGCTGTTTAATCTCTTTTCGTTTCATATCAAGCATTTCTTCTGAAAGCAGATCAATATTCTCAATAAGATTCAGGTCGGATTTTATACCCTTCTGAAGTAATTTTAACAGATTGATCTGGTGAATATCGAGCCTCAGGCTTCCAATACTTTCTATTGGTAATTTATCGTGTGATTCAGTTATACCTGTAATAAAATCATCCACCGATTTATAGAATGATTTTATTCTCTTTAGAGATTCTTCCTCTCTAAGATTGGCAATTTGTTTTTGTATGCTATTCAATTCCTCTTTTCCATTTGAAATCTGCGATTCAAAGGAATCATATTCTTTGGAATTCTGTTCAAGCGTTTTTTTCAGATCATTTACATTCTGTTGCAGGTTCAATTGTTTTTTTTTTAACGAATCTATATCTTCCTCTACTTCCGATATTTTATATATTTCTTTTAGATTTTCCGCAACCATTTCAAGATATATCGGGTTTGACGGGTCACATAACTCTTTAATGAAATCCCTGTTGTTTTTATATTTGTTGAAAATAAACTTTGAGGCTGTGGGATTCTTCCTAAGATATGTGTAAAGTTCATAATTTGTTACAGTGTTAGTAAATAAAAAAGATGGTGTGTTATCCACTTGAAAAGATACTATATTTGTATCTATCCGTTTTTTAAGTTCTTCATTTTCCTGTTTTAATTTCTGATAATAACTGGGTTTAGACATTATCTGTTTTCCTCAAATATTCTTATATTATGAAATAGTATTTAAAATATTATCTTAACTTTAATTCATTTTAACTCTCATTTAAACAGTCTTGATTTTCAAGGGAGATAGGACAAATTAGAGTTTATAAGACCTTCACAATGAAAAGTTTAACATTTTAACAAATAATCGTGTTTGGATTTTTCACTTATAAATATATTT
>JAJYDZ010000439.1 GCA_021790415.1 Thermoplasmata archaeon
TCTTTTCTTCTGCAATGATTTCCCTGATGCTTCCTTCAAGCTTTCCTCTTTCATGCCTTCCTATGTTAACTCTTAGGCTTTCACTTCTTGGGTATATTCCAAATATAGCTTTATCATATTTCATATTTCTAAACACTCTCCAAAATGGTCTTTGCCAGATCAGTTCGTCCCATTGGCATTATGTGAATACCGCTCACAGTATCTCTTATATCATCGAAAATTTCCAGAATAATCCTTGAGGACTCATTTTCAATATTATCGGAATTCTCAAGGCGTTTTTCAACAGTATCCGAGAACTTTATTCCCATCCTTTTCATGATATCTATTTGCGGTTTCTTCTTTAAGGGAATGAAGCCGGCAACGATTTTAAGCTGCCGTTCTTTTACCCACTGTACCTTCATGGATTCTCCATCAAAAATTGCCTGTGTGATGAAGAAGTCAGCGCCCGCATCTTGTTTTTTCTTAATATTCTGGATTTCATTTTCCCTTTGTGGATTGGCTGCAGCTCCCACATTTATCTCAATGCTTCCTGATGACCCATTGAATTCAAGTCTTGATTCCTTCAGCGTTCTTATGGTACCAATTACATCAAGCTCTCTGACTTCCCTGGAATTACGACCCTGTGCTATGGGGTCCCCATAAACAACAAAGAAATTGCGAATTCCAAGCTTGAGGGCGCTCATCCCCTGCGATTTAAGGTGAAGAGAATTTTTATCTCTTGGTGTTAGGTGAGGAATCCCGATAAAATCCATTTTCTCAGATAATGCATATAGAGACAGAATCGGATCAATTCCGGGATTTCCCAGAGGGTTTTCTGGTACAGTAACCACATCCACAAGTCCGGAAACCTTATCCGCAACCCTTTCCATGTCACCATTGCCAAGATGCTTTCCGGGCACGAATTCAATGGAACGTACGAATTTCCTCTGGTTTAAGGTTTCCCTTAGCAATACCACGACATTTGATTCCCTTTTCGATATAATAGTTTATTAACCTTTTATTACTGATAGTAATATTTTCCAATCACCTGCCATATTTTTATAATTACAATATCATGGAGATTCATGATTGGAGACCTCATAGACGTTCAGTGGCTGAAATATCACCTCAATGATCAAAATATAGTGATTTTTGACTGCAGATTCAGACTCTCTGATCCAAGGGCAGGGAGGAAATTCTATGAACAGGGACACATTCCCGGTGCATATTTTCTTGATCTTGAGGAACATCTGTCAGGAAGTAAAGGAACCCATGGAGGAAGACATCCGCTCCCGGATGAAAGGGAATTTATAAATTTGTTAAGAAACAGCAACGTTCAAAGAGATTCATTGGTGGTGGCATATGATGATCAGATGGCAGGTTCCGCAAGGCTGTGGTTTCTTCTCAAATATATTGGCCATGACAATGTTTGCATCCTCAACGGCGGCATACAGGAATGGATCAGAGCTGGCCTCAAACTCTCAAGGGAAACACCTCCACCCGGACATGGGAATATTACTCCAAGGATACGCAATGATATAGTAGCAGGTATTGAAGAAGTAAAGAGATTAGGGAACAGAAGCTTAATTGACTGCAGGGAGCGAATCAGATATAGGGGGATTGAGGAACCCATTGATAAGAAGGCCGGACATATTCCAAATGCAATTAACATACCATATACGGATTTATTGGAAAATAACCATTATTTAGATGATGCACATATAAAGAGCATCTTCAAGGATATTCCTGAGGGTTCAATAGTATATTGCGGTTCGGGTGTGACTTCATGTGTTAACCTTTTCGCAATGGATCGAATAGGGCTTAAGCCAAAGGTCTACGTGGGAAGCTGGAGTGATTGGATCTCATATGATGATAATGTGATTTCCAAAGAATAGCAATGACTTTCTTAATTTTGATTTATACTATAGATTCACGCAATTTGTCATAATATTTAATCTAAGGATTGTTGTTCTTTTTCCTTAGAAATTTTATCTTTTCCTTAATGGAATCAGCCATTGCCGTAATTTCATTGCCTCCCTTTGCCTGCAGTACGAAGCTATTTTCGTCTGCCTGATTTATGCCAAATAGTTCCATGATTCTTGTTAGAAGTTCATATTCGGATATGGTCTCAGGAATTGCTTTAATTGTATCTCTAATTTCTGAATCCTTTTTTATAATAATTGCGTTTCTGGACAGTTTGTTAATTGCATCTGCACCCATCGGCTTAATCCTGGTGGCGCCCTCTATGAGAAATATTGCTGTTGCATCAAACCTGAATTTCTGCAGTACCAGATTTTCCATGACAGAATCTGACATTGATTCCATGTTAATGCATGCAAATATTATGCGAATGCCTTCGCTTATGATGATGGTCATATTGTCCAGACCTTCAGAAACATTCTGCGTAATTTTTTTTGAAATGGAACCGCTCTTTCGAAACAGATAATTTATGCGATCCAATACATCAGAACTATTTTTGGTACCATTCGATTTTGTCTGGGACAATTTTTCCTTCTCAGGTTGAATATTATTGGATTTAATATTATCGGGAACCATCTTCTGTCCACAGACCTGACAAAAAACAGATCCATCAGGCATTTTGGCTCCGCAATGACTGCACTGCATTTCTCTCTTTTGATTATATTCTCTACAAATAATTAGTTTTGCAAACAT
>JAJYDZ010000440.1 GCA_021790415.1 Thermoplasmata archaeon
TTATTAGTTCTAACATTTACTGCCGGTGCTATAATGACTGCTGGTACTTCTTTAGCTCTTGGTATTAGCGCCTCATTAATACAAGCCTCAGCTTCCCCAATGTTTGTTTCAACCAGTCAATTATACGTAAATGTCATAGCCTTTTCCAACGTTTTTCAGTATGGCTACCCGTCGGGTAGTATGACAATAACTTTGTATCAATCTGCATCTCCGGAAAATATTGTCATAAATGGGCAGGAATATAGCTATTATGTTCAATCACCATATGTTTATGGTGCTGATGTCTGATTGAATAATTTTTAACAAATATTTTTACACTTTAATTTTAATTAGGGGTGTACCCACTCTTACGTGGGACATTTTTTGTAAACTATAAACGCATAATTTCAGGAAAGAGTCTAACTTACGGTCCGAACTGAGTCTAATAAAATTATCTTGACTGTATGAATGGTAACAATTGATTAGACAAAAAGAGTTGTATTGGTAAGTAGCAGGATCAAAGTAGTATTAACATACTGTTGTCATTTCATAAGAAGAAAATGAAAAAGAATTGTGTTTCATTTCAACATTTGTATATTTTTTGACCTTCTCCGGTGGATTTTCATTTACTAAGAATAGGAAAAAACAATAAGGCGAATTTAATGGAATATTCAAATGGAACAACCAACAATTATTATCAATGTGGCTCAGAGCCTTGATGGTTACATTTCCGGGCATAATGGCAAGCGGATTCAGATATCGTGTAAGGAGGACCTGCAAAGAGTAGCCCAATTGAGAAAGCAATGTGATGGTGTAATGATAGGAAAAAATACTGCACTCTTTGATAACCCAAACCTGAAAAGCGAATCATCAGATGACAGAAAATTCCGAATCATAATAGACAGAGAACTTGGCATTCCTATCACTCATAATATCTACGATGGAAGTTATCCAACAGTTATAATAACAGCAAGAACAGATGGTAAAAAAATAAAAAAACTGTCATATGTAAATCCAAAAGAGTTCAATATGCCCTCAATAATGCAAGCTCTTTATGAATTTGGTATAAGAAAATTGCTTGTGGAAGGAGGAGCAATGACTATTATGTCAATACTCCGATCATGTAAAGTAGATCAATTTCTTGTTTATGTTGGCCCGGTAATAATGGGTAGTGGTGGTGTAAGGTTATTCTCAGTTCATGGTGAGAGAGAGATAAGGTTTCACCAGATCAAGTTAATAGGCAATGGTGCGCTTTTCCACATAGACATTTCCAGTTTGGAAGGTATCTAAATGACAGACTCAGGAAGAATGAAGATAGAATGGGCTCGTACGCATATGCTGGTTTCTGCAGAGATAAGAAAGAAATTCCTGAAAGAAAAACCATTGAAAGGATTCAGGATAGGAATGGCTCTTCACGTTGAGGCTAAAACAGGGGTCTTTTCCATACTCCTTAAGGAAGGGGGTGGACAGATAAGGATGTCATCGTGCAATCCTCTGAGTTCGGATGATGACGTCGTTGATTCCCTGAAGAAAGATCATGGCATGGATGTATATGCCAGAAAGGGAGAATCAAATCAGGAATATTACGAATACCTGAATAAGGTACTGGACATGAAACCGAACATTATCATTGATGATGGCGGAGACCTTGTTAGGATCGTGCACACTGAGAGAAGAGATCTTCTTTCAGAAATCATTGGGGGAAATGAGGAAACGACAACGGGAGTAAACAGGTTAAGAGCCATGGAAAAGCAGGGGAAGCTCGAATTTCCAATGTTTGATGTAAACGATGCTGATATGAAACATCTCTTTGATAATAGATATGGTACAGGGCAGAGCACCCTTGATGGGATAATGCATGCCACAAATATTCTCATAGGAGGAAAAACAGTGACCGTTGGAGGCTATGGTTTTTGCGGAAAAGGAATTGCAATGAGAATGAAAGGTATGGGTGCAAATGTCATTGTAACGGAAGTAGATCCCGTAAAGGCTGTAGAAGCTTATATGGACGGATTCAGAGTCATGCCAATGAGAGATGCGCTTAAGGAATCAGATATGGCAGTAACGGCAACTGGAATGAAGAACGTGATCACATTTGATGACATGAAATCTGCAAAAAACGGCATTATTTTATCAAATTCCGGTCATTTCAACAATGAAATAGAAACCGCTGCTCTTGCTGAGAAGTCTGTTGAAAAGCACATGGCAAGGGACAATGTAATGTCGTACCGCTTACCAGGTGGAAACGAAGTATTTCTCATATCAGAGGGAAGGTTAGTTAATCTTGCTTCAGGGCAAGGTCATCCCGTGGAAATCATGGATATGAGCTTTGCAATACAGGCCCTAACAGCGGAATATTTGGCAAAAAATCACAATAAACTGGAAAAGAAAGTGTACAAGGTTCCTCCTGAAATAGACAGGGAAGTTGCAGTGCTTGAGCTAAAAGGACTCGGGCTTTCCATCGATTCTCTTTCAAAAGAGCAGATTGACTATTCAGATGACTGGCAGGAAGGTACGTGATTAATTGATCTGGGAGAAATAAGGTGTTTGGCAATGAAAAAGATAATGTTGATAATTATGGATGGGCTTGGAGACCGACCAAATGATAAACTTGGAGGAAAGACACCTCTTGAATCAGCATACATTCCTAATATGAACCGACTAGTTGAAAA
>JAJYDZ010000441.1 GCA_021790415.1 Thermoplasmata archaeon
GGATTCGGCAAGGGCACCTATGAGGAACTGGTTAAAACGTCAGGGGCTTGAGCCTGGAAATAAATTTATTTTTTCATTGTTTCTCGACGATGGAGAGGTTGAATTTCCAAAAAAATTTACAGTTAGAATTGGAAACACAAAAGAATGTCTTGGAGAAGTCAGAGAGATACAAGATAATCATCCCAAGGAGGTAACTATGAACCTTTACACATTATCACTAATTCTGGGTACCGAAAAATTAAAGGAAAGTATTGCAAAACTAATGAAAATAAACTCTAGCATACAAATCGAACAGGTTTCTCCACAATATGTTCTCGCGAGGGGGCTCAAGCTAGAAGAAGCAAGGGGCTTGATAGAATATAACTGAGAGGTGACCATTTATTAGCAAGACATTTCATCTAGCTCCCCAGTTCCTTGAATATGGCAACGAGGAGGCCTTTGGATTCAAACTACATGATTTTCAGCAAAAGATTAGGGATGTTTTGCAAATAGCGACTGATTGCTTATTTATAGACGCACCTACAGCATCTGGAAAAACCTTCGCTTTTATTCTTCCATCTGCAACTTCAAGGCAGGCATTAAGAAGACATAAAACACTTATAATTTCACCAAACAACCTTCTCATTTCGCAAACGTATGACGACATGAATGAAATCATAGATAAAAATAATAAGCTCAAGGATTTGAAAATTGCGAAGATATATGGAAGGGAATTTTCCGGCCTAACCTTAAGTGAGAGGGATAAAAGAATAAGAGAGAGTTTCTCCATAATGGATATTGTCATCTCCAATCCTGATGTAATAGCTCTTTTCTTGACAGGATTTTACAATATCCGTAGAGATGATAAAACTAATTGGCTAAAAATGAGAAATACAACTGACATCTTTTCTGAAATAGATATAATAATATTCGATGAATTCCATGTTTATTCTGAAGAGGAGCTCGGGAAAATATGCGCTTTTATATTCCTGACAAAATTAATTGGAAGGGTTCCTAAAATTATATTTACATCAGCAACACCCAGTCATAAAATAAAGGAATTACTATCCATACTGGGAATAACTTATTCAGATTTAGAAGTAAAACCTGTGAATCATGAAATTCCAAATTCTAGACGTATAAGAGGAACGATAGAGCTTACCGTGACAAGTTTACCCATTAAGGATTTTTTAAGTTCGGCCATAAATACTTTAAAAGAAGCGGATAGGAGAATCCTATTTCTGTTTGATCATAAGATTGATGCTGAAATATCAAGATCAATCCTTTTGGATATGGGACTGGATGAGGGAATAATTAAAGATTTAAGCGGGTTTTCTAATAGAGCCATAAACAAATTGCCAACAACAGGTGCTGAAAGGTGTATTATTGCAACGAACGCTGCAGAACAGGGTCTCAATCTGGATGTGTCCATTTCACACATTGAACCGGGGCTATATAGGGAGAACCTTGTACAGAGATATGGTAGAATAGGAAGACAAGGTAAACCTGGAGAAATTATCATCCACGTTAATGAGTATATGGAAAAGGAATTGCCTGATGAAATATCTGACTTTAGTGATTTCATAAACAAGATTGAAAAAGTTTTATTTGTAAAAGATGTCTATTTGTCCCGTATTAAGAGACACTTTTCTGCTTTCATGTCATTATGCACCATAAGAAGCAGTAAGAATGATTTTGCTATACAGATAAGGCAATCTATTTTTAAATTGAAAGATAGGCTTATTACTGAAATTTATAGTTCTATTTTATCATTTAATGATGAGGTTGACAAAATATCCAAACTTAATAAACCAGATCCAAAGGACTTAAAAGATCTGAACGATTGGTGGAATAATTTCCTGCTCTCCATAGGATATTTTCGAGGTGAAACCATGTCTGTTTCGGTTGGTTTGAAGCGCGGTGATAATATTATGAAAACTTCAGAAGACATAATCTGGGTTAAGAAATGGTGCAATTTTGACTTGATAAATGAAGATAATGGAATTTTATACTCAATAAATTCATTTAAATCTGTACCATCTACAATTGAGCTTAACTATAGAGTACCATCTAAGAGGTTAATTGTTAATGAAAGTGAGATGAGAGATCGGCAAAGATTTTCGGATTCATATTTGAGTAAAGTTAAAGAATTCATGTTTGATGCATTCGATGGTTATGATTTTGATCTTGAGAAAGCCCTGGAACCACTATCTGGTGTGGTAAAAATAATTTTTCCTGGAATGTTAAAACCTATAGAGGTTGAGAATGCTACAAAATCTCAATTTATCTGAACAAAGAGGAGTTACAGGAAATCACTTTTTTGATTTGGCTTCTTGCAAAACAAGACTCTGGCTTTCAAACAAGAGAATTGATGTTGGTATGGACAATAAACATATTCAAATAGGTATATATATAGATGAAAAAACAAAACCCAGTCTTAGAAAAAGACTGACAATACAGGGACTTTGCTCAATAGATTACGTTGAATATTCTGGACATTTGGAAGTCCATGAAATAAAGAAAGGAAAGACTCCTTCAAAACCTCACTATCTCCAGTTACTTTTTTATTTGCAAATTATGTTCGAGATAACTGGTAACGAACCCATAGGTTTTTTACATCTTCCCCAAACCAAAAGAAAGATTGAGATTAAAAGAGATCCGGAAAAAGTC
>JAJYDZ010000442.1 GCA_021790415.1 Thermoplasmata archaeon
GTATCAGAGGACTCTCAGGGAGAATTCATTTATTCCATACTATGGTCATCCTTTATTAATGGCTCTCTTGGTGCCCTTATCTGGTGTAGTTCAGATTTTGAACAGATAGAAGACCCACCTTACGAATGGAGATTGATAGAACTTAATTTTGGATTGATGGATAACCACAGAAATCCTAAACTATCGGGAAAACTATTCAAGAAATTTTCAGACGAAATAATGGAACTGGAAAGCAGTGGAATAAAAAGTAAAGATTTTTCAGAATCATCTAACGCCTCTGTTCTTGTACCTTTCTTTATATCCAATGAATATACGTCAATTGATCCTAATTACAAGAGACAGCTTTTCAGTAGATTTCCAAATGGGCTTACAATTTCCATTCAACTCATGAAAATGGCAAACATTGAGAATAGTGCATTTTACGAAGACAACATTACAGAAAAGATAGAATCGAAGAAACTCATAATAATACCATCAACTCCTACATTGAAGGCAACATCTTGGTCGAAAATCATGGAAGCGAGTGAAAAAAAGCAAGTAGGCATATATGCTTCAACATTCCGGGGAATTAGCGGTAAGATTTCGCTAAATAATTATCATGAATCATTTACTTATCTCTGGGAAGAATTATTTGGATTGCAAAATGTACTGGAAGCTGGTGAAAAAGGAATTCATTACAGCGAAAAAATCACATTAAACTTCCTGACAAACTTTGGGAAGATTAAAAAGGGAGAAAAGATAGAACTCATTCTTGACGAATTGCAAGTATATTCATATAGGGTAAAGGTAAAAGATGCCCAAGTAATTGCTCAGGATCAGTTTGGAAATCCTATTTTCACCAAATCAAACAAAGGCAAGAACTTCTTTATGAATATCCCAATGGAGCTTATTCTATCTTCTATTGAAGAAAATAATTGGAATCAAAAATATCACGAGATATATAGAGAGATAGGGAAAATGAGTGGAGTAGCTGTGGAACATGAATCAACATGTCCATGGATAGAAATAGGAAGAAAGGAAGTTAACCATGGAGAATTCTTGGTAATGATTAATCATGGTCCGGAATCAGTATCTATTATATCAGACATAAACAACGATTTCGTTAAAATTGGTGGAAACGCTGAGATAAAAAAAGTGGAGAGAAATAATATAGAAGTTCTGTTCCCTTCCGGAGGCATACTGGTGTTAAAGATTAATAAAATGAGAAAGCAAACTAAATAGAATCAAATATCACAACCAATCACTTCTTAGAATTTCTCAATACTGGAATATATCCTAGAACAGATGTGGCAAAAAGTGGCAACGTTGCTATCGCATCATAAAGTGAGAAGTAGTCTGCCACAAATAGTATACCGGCAAGAGAAAGAACACGTCCTGCTACCAGATAGTATTCCCTATTTATCCAAAAGTGTCTTGTTCTCTTAAAACCATCAAGATATTGCATAAATTCACTCACACCAAGATTAGAAAGAGGTGTTATGAAAAACAATATTATAGAAGATGCGAGAAATATTAATATTAGGGTATATGAGAATCTGACAATATAGGCAAGTGACGAAAGTATAACAAGAAATATTGCATAAGGCACATAACGTTTCACTTTCTTTTTCATATATGGAGCAATTGCATTGGAAACGAACCCAACAGAAGCTGTAACAGTCCCGTATATACCTGTGAGGACAAAATTCCTAGTCAAATAGAAAACATAAACTGGAATAACTGCACTCATCACCATTCCCAGAATTGATGAAGTAAAAAATAATAACCTGAACTTTCCATATTTATCTTCCTTTATTATTGTATTTTTTACATGAAATTCTCCCCCCTTTTCTCCGCTTGATCTAACAAGAAGGGATACAATTCCTGAAAGGAGAAGCAGAATAGAGGCAAGAAGAAAATCGTTAAGATACCTTTCTATACCTGTTGCAAAAGAATAGGCAATAAGTAGACCAGCAACTAAAGGTGCAACGAGTGAATTAAGGTTTGATACTGCAGAATTTATTGAAAGAAAGTTAAACCTCTTTATCGTCTTTGAGATCGCCAATGTAAATGTCGCATTGCCTGCCCAAAAAATACCTGATGAAACCCCATACAGTAACCCAAAATATACAGCATTTCCCGAGAAAAAAGGAGAAATAAAAAGACTTGATATTACAGCAGCTTTAAGGAAAGTACCGATAGAATATAGAAATCTAGCACTAACGTATGCAATTAAATATGTGCCAACAAGAAAGAATAATGTTTGAGAAATCTGAAGTGATAACTGGTAATATATCACATCACTTATGTTATTTGAAGTGAAGAAAAGTACATTTATGAAGATCCCAAACAACCCATTAGAAAACGAGAATAACCCATATGATACATAGTACTTCAAAGGGTCGAAATTGGATTTCCCTTCTCTCCCTTCTAAATTCATCCACTTATATCTCTTTAAATAAAATAGTAATCCCGTTTATATCCATTTTTCTTTACTACTGTAAATAGTTTAAAGATCACAAATATTAAGGTAAAATATGAGTTTGTTATTTGATCAATATGAATATATTGCTACTGGGAGGAAATGGTTTTGGTTTTGTTCACGCAGAGAGCTACAGGAAACTTGGGTACGATTTTTCAGTGTTTTCAAGAAATGAGGAAGTTTTGAAA
>JAJYDZ010000443.1 GCA_021790415.1 Thermoplasmata archaeon
CCTACAACATATACACAACTCTATAATGACGCAAAGATCCTTGACAAGAAATATGGTGTTGGAGAAATAAACATGCAGGGACACGGAGGAGCAAGCACACCCACAGAACTTTACCAGTGGATGGTTCAATTCGGTGGTAACCCAATGATGTTTAATGATACTGGAGATATACATGCAATGGAGTACATATATAATCTAAGTCAATACTTTTCACCGGATTACAAGACATCATACTGGGCAACCTATACTGGACTTGCATCTAACAGCTACTCGATGATGTACTATCAGTGGCCAGGTTCTGTCAACCTTACAAAACTTGGAATGAAATCCTTTAACTCAACAGACACTGTGGCTAATGAATCATTATCAGCAATTAACGGTGGAGTGTTCCTTAGATCACCAGTTTCATGGATTGGAGAATGGCAAACTTTAATGGACAAAGCATGGACAAGTATTGTAGTCGACCACTCATCATATTCTAGTATACCATCAATACTTGCTAGTCAAAACAGCGCTTTAAAAAGCTTCCTGGCGACTAATTACAATCAAAACGTTGCAGACCAGTATGAAAATGGTACATACGCGCCAATAGAGGGGCAGTAAATTTTTAAACTACCAAATATTTATTTTTTTAAATGATAAAACAATCAAACTTTTGCAAGTATAAAGGAAATTGAAAATACATTATCTCAGACTCTATAGGTTTTTGCGATAACTGTTCTCTGGTTCTTGTTTCTATTAAATATATATCTTAAACCTGAAGAGAGGATTTGGAGTAAAACATTAAATTTTAAAAGTTTAAAATGAAACAAAGTATGGGGAAATTCATCGAGAAGGTTGCTGATCTTATTTTTCCTTTATCTTATTCAATCAATTATGTGACAGTGCGCATAAAGCGCTATTTTTACGTGGTGGTGTTTAATAATAGTTTTAATAGAAGCCGTTGCGTATTATCATCACACGTAAGACTGAGGTAAATCTAAAATCAATCAAAGTACAGTTTCTCAAATGAAAATATGTAACTTTAGAATGGAACGAAGATTTAATTTGTATTTACTTAACTATTTGAAGCAGTGATCCGTCTTCATTGTATATATTATATCTCTTGAGACTGAAACCTATCTTTGCTCCCAACTCATACCTTTTGTTGGTTTTTAATATTATTGGGTGCCCACCTTCTTCATCTGAATCAGTTTCCAGATTTTTATTATCAAGCCTGCAGCTTACGTGAAAACTATCTTCCTCCTGATTGCACCATTCTACGGTACCAGTTAGATCATCCCCCTCACTTATCCAGTGATCTCTGAATCCAATTATTTTACCTGAATTGTTTAAACTGTCTCCACTTATGAAGTTCATTGGATATTCTCCGACAAAGTCCCCAAGCCATTTACTTTTTGGTTCATTTAGGATCTCATCATAAACGCCTATTTGCTCAATCCTCCCATCTCTCAACACGGCGACCCTGTCAGAAAGTGTAGAAGCCTCAGTTTGATCATGTGTAACATAAACAAAGGTGTGACCAAGTTCCTTTTGAATCTTCTTTAGTTCGGCTCTCGCAGTATATCTCACTCTTGCATCAAGATTGCTTAGAGGTTCATCAAGAAGAAAAATTTTCGGGTCCCTTACAAGTGCTCTGGCCAAAGCAACCCTTTGCTTTTGACCTCCACTTAGCTGGTTAATGTTCCTCTCTAGAACGTCTCCAATTTTCAGAGTTTCTGCAATTGATTCTATTTTACCTTTTATTTTACTCTTTTCGTATTTTGCCATTTTCAATGGAAACTGAATGTTTTGATAAACTGTCATGTTAGGATAGAGAGCATAGTTCTGAAAGACCATTGCTATATTTCTCTTATTAGGAGGTAATTTACTTATGTCCTTTCCATCAAGGATTATTTTTCCAGCAGTCAACTCTTCAATTCCTACTGTTGTTCTTAATAAAGTACTTTTTCCCATTCCTGAGGGCCCGAGTACGACTAGGAACTCACCATCATATATTTCTAGATTTAGCTTATTTAATACCCTTTTCTTTCCATATAATTTATAAATATTTTCATAACTCATTTTTACGTTCATCCGACTAAACCTCCTGATAAATATTGTCCTTTTAGATACTTTTGAAGCACAGCTGCTAATATTATGACTGGTATAGTTGCTACCAATGCAAATGTTGCAGATTCCAGTGGAAGGTTCCTTGACACATAATTATACAATGTTACAGGGAATGTAGAATCTGTTGGCACTATTGGGGCAATGATCACAGCATAGGTGAATTCGTCCCATGATGTCATCCATGCGAGTAAAAATGCAACCATAATTGGTACTCTTATCATTGGCATTAAAAGTCTGAAAAATGTGGAAGAAAAAGAAGCCCCGTCCACCCTTGCCTGATATTCCAGATCATGTGGTAAACTTCTAAATCCGCTCAACATGATAAAAACTGAAAGTGGCAATACGACCAGTTCCTGTGCAAATGCAACGCCAAACACCGTGTTGTCAAGATTCGCATTAAGAAAGTAAACTGATATTGGTATAGCGATAACCAGCCCTGGCATCATATTGATTATGAACAGGAAGACAATTAGCTTATTTGAAAGACTTGATGTAAGCTTAGAAAGGCCATAACCTGCTGGTATTCCAAGACCAAT
>JAJYDZ010000444.1 GCA_021790415.1 Thermoplasmata archaeon
TTCAGCCTGTTTCAGTGCAGGTGAATCATTAACTCCATCACCGGTCATTCCGGTTATGTGACCTTCCTTCTGCAACAGTTTTACAATTTCATATTTGTCCTCGGGAAAAACCTCTGCAAAAACATCGCAGGAGTCAATATGCTGTTTTCCCTTTATAACATCGGAAGATATGCAGACCCTTGAACCAATGCCAACCTTTGAGGCGATCTCACTGGCAATTGCTGTGGAATCTCCCGTAACCATCTTGGCAGAAATTCCAAGTTCATTCAATTTGGAAATGAGCTGGTTTGAATCAGGTCTCGGAATATCAAATAGGGGAATAAGGCCAAGGAATTTATAATGCTCTTCGGATGTTTCGGCAACTCCCAGTGTTCTATACCCTCTGTGCGCAAGACTTACCACATTTTCCATGACACTTTTAGAATCAACGTCACTGCATAAACTCAATATAACCTGAGGGGCACCTTTCACTATTGAAATCATAGAGTCATTTTTGAGCACCTTAGATTCTGTTCTCTTTCTGGCAGGGTCGAATGGAATAAATTCGGTTACTTTAAAACCGTTAACATTGAAGTTATTTTCCTTTCCATATTGAATAATTGCAAGATCAATGGAATCCTGACTCGATTCATCTGAGGCAAGCATTGCTGCCTGAATAAGTTTCTCCGATGTGCATTCATATGGTACAGGATCTGTTACGGAGAGTTTGTTCTGTGTCAGGGTACCGGTTTTGTCAAAGCATATGGTATCCATTGAGGCTGCATCTTCTACAGCAGATAGTCTGGTGACTAGAGCACCCCTTCTTGACATATCCAACGCACCTATTGCGGTTGCTATTGTAAATGTAGCCGGCAGCGCCACTGGAATAGAAGCAATTAGAACAACCAAGGCAAATGGTATGGTATCAGCATATGAGATTGAATATATGCTTGAGAAAACTAGAAGTAATCCAACAAGTGCAATATCTATAATTACAAGATATTTAACAATGGATAGAATAAGTTTTTCTAGATGTGACTCAGATCCGGCCTTTTTCACCAGTTCTGTGGTTTTTCCGAAGTATGTTTCTGATCCGGTGGCTGTTACAATTCCGGTGGCTTCTCCTTTCTTGAGCACTGAACCAGAATAGATATCCTCATCTGATTTCCTCCTAACGGGATTTGATTCGCCAGTGAGCGCAGACTGGTCGGAATCCACAATACCGTTGATTATTTTGACGTCGGCCGGAACAATATCGCCCATTCTTACATGAATTATGTCTCCAGGTACCAGTTCTGCAGCGGGAACCTGCCTCCACTGAGAACTTCTCAAAACTCTTGCATTAACATTGATCTTTTTTCGAAGTAACTCAACGGCATCACTTGCCCGTGATTCCTGGAAGAAGCTTATTACACTATTGAATATGAGGAGGGCAAGAATAATATATGTGTCAATATATTTTCCAAGAAAATATGTTATGATGGCAGTTATTTCCAACATCCATGGGACCGGTCCGGATAATTTTTTAAGGAATTTTATTAATGCAGGGGTCTTTTTCTCTTCAATGGAATTATACCCATATTTTTCCCTTCGTTGAGATGCTTCCTCATCTGAAAGACCTGTGTCTCTGGAATCAAGTCTTTTTAGGGTTTCCTGATGATTCTCATTCTGATTTTCTGTCATTCGTCACCGCTTTATTTTGAAATTATTTAAATTAAGTTATGGTTCATACGATTATCAAGACATGAGCAGACCCGCCGGGATTCGAACCCGGATCATGGGCTCCGGAAACCCATATGATAATCCATTACACTACGGGTCCTATTTTTTATACCCTATATTTCTCAGGAATTTCATTCTTTCCTTAGCATTTTCATCTGTTTCAACACCAAGTGGTGAAAAGCCATCCATAACTCCAATGATAGCAGCCTGCTCTTTATGTCTGGCAACAAGAACCTTTATGGGGTTAGATGTTGCTGCAAATATGTTGACTATCTCCTGACACTGTTTTATCTGATTTAGAACGCTTATTGGAAATACATTTCTTAGCATAATGAGGAAGCTGTGGCCCGCGGATATCGCCATAAGATTTTTAACTGCCATATCTGTTAATTGCTGATCCGTTCCATCTCTTCTAATAAGCCTTGGGCCTGAAGCTTCAGAGAAAGCTATACCAAATTCTGCCTTGGGATTAGAGGTTATAATTATTTCATAGAGATCTTCAACAGTTTTAATAAAGTGAGACTGCCCAAGAATTATGCCGCAACCATTAGGTATGATCAGATCAACCGTTTCAATATCTAATTCCTTAGCCATACATGGATAGCATTTTCAGCGTGTTAAAATTATCCATAAATAACAGTATATCTGATGATAAATATTTCATGTATGAATATTAATTAATTCCAATTTAGGTATGATTAACCCTTGTATACATGGTTCTGCATTATGGCTAAAGGAAAGTCAAATAGGATTTAGGTAAATTCATTTACGTCTGGATGGTCAGGATATCCAGAACAGTGAATGACAAAATTGCACAAAATAAAAAAGGTTCCCGCAATGAATAGATTGATATTGGATAATAAATTTGGGCTAAAAATAAGGTATTTAATGTATGGAAAAGGTTTTAAATTCCCAACAATGGTTTTTCACTC
>JAJYDZ010000445.1 GCA_021790415.1 Thermoplasmata archaeon
CCAGATCGACCTCCATCTCCTTTTCTAGCTCAAAAAGATCCGTTTTACTTTTGAACACATAGTTCAGCATGTAAAGTAACCCTACTAAATCAGCTATTCTTGAGTCTGGTTCAATAATTTCCATGTTTTCTGTTCTATACGTTTTAAATATTTAAGGTATACGAGGAAGAAGTCTACGTTTCACTTCCATTTCCTCCACCGTGATTCTCTTCTAAACTCCGCAAGGCAAACTATTGAACATTCATGTTAAAATTAAGAGAAAAACATCTGCTTATTCTTTGAGAATTTCAACTGGATTAACAGGATGGAAACAATCGGGGCAATAGCCATATAAGCAAAGGCATAAAGCTCATTCTGCAAGTAAGAAATTGCTCCAAATATGGCAGGAATCACAATAAAAAGCACATTATTATAGGACATAAAATAAGAATTGGCTGCATTCAGGCTCTCTCTCGGAACACCCCGGCTCAAGAGTATGGTGGAGATTGGGAAAATCCCACCATGGGGAATTCCAAGGATAGCTATTACCAGAAGAACCAGATAAAGGCTGTTGAAAATTGTCAAAACTGGAATCAGAACAACACAAATTATTGTCAGATATATCAGGAAGAATAATGGCTTTTTTATTAATTTCAAAGGGCGGGCAAACAGATAAATTCTTGTCGAGAAGGAGGTAAGGAAAAAAAGTATGTAGACGGAAAATGAAAACACCAGAGACACTCCAAATTCAGTTCTAAGGTATATTGCCATGAAAACAGTAAAAGCAGCAAATGGAACATTATAGGCAGTTATCGCAATAATTGATGCCAAGAATCCAGGATTTCTTGCAATTCCGGAAATGCCTATATTTCCCTTTTTCTCGCCAAATTTCACGAAAAGAGACAATGCCGAAACCACAACCATAAATGGGAGGAATTCCAAGATAATAGATGAATAGGGGAGGAATGACAACGTTTCTGTCTCAATAGCAGGGCCTATGACAAGGCCCAAGCTCAGGGAGATTGAATAACCTGCCAGAAAGCGCTCTCTTGTCACCCCCTCAGAAACCATTGAAATGGATGTGATGAGATTGGTGAACAGGAATCCGGTGAAGAAACCGAATAATCCTATGGAAATCCAAAAAAGAGGTATGGAACCGAATATCAATAAAATTTCACTGAGGGTGGCAAGAACGGAAGCAACAATGAAAGTCCTTTTTCGTTTAACTGCACTAAGATGTGGGTTAATGAGGGCTGTTGAAACAAGTGTGGTGGCATAGATAATGGTACCCGTGAGTCCCACTTCAAAGCTGTTCATTCCATATGAGTATTTTGCCATCAAGGGGGCAGTTGTCATAATCATGTTGTTGGTGATCCTTGCAGCAAGTGCCATTGCACTTATCATAAGTATGTATAAGGCTAATTTTCTTGACTCTGAAAGCATTATTTCTTCCTTATAAGTGCCAGGACAGCTCCAATGCCTATGGTTAAAGCACCAAGTGCAAATCCATACTTTGGGCTATCAATTAATAGATGTTTTATAGGGTTCTTTCTGGGATCATATTGATCAACATGCATTTCATAGTGATCTTTATACTCAACAATGTGGATTCCGCGATTCGATCCACCAACCGTCGCTCTCCAATCTGCGATTTGCCCCTTTATCTCGCCGACCGATTTTCTGAACAATCCCGAAGTTTCTGGTCTCGGCACTTCAGTTCCATTCAAAATTTTTGGAACTGTCATTTTTCCTCTGATTAGAAGCTCCGAAACGATATTATTCCAGATATCGTCGCTTGAATCAGGAATCATGATTCATTTATTGCTACAATCTATTTTAATCTCTCTGGCATATTCTCCTCAGCCAAGCATTGGAGATTCCCGCTCTTGCCTTTATTCCACACGGTTTAGACGGTTTCACAAGAACCCATTACTGAGTCTTAAGGTCACTGCCTGTTACAGTGTTGCCTCTTGGGGATATCAGTGTTTCCTCACTGCATATGATTGTTTAAAAACATATCATTTTTTTGCGCTTCCACTTTCATCTTTGAACCAGCGAAAACCCATGAACCTTAAATCCAATAAGAAAATATGGAAAAACATCTTGTAAAATCAATGTTAAAATGAATTTCACAATAAACATGTCCAAGAGGATAAAAAATATAATCGCCGTACTTTACCCCCTTTATTTCGGCTCGAGGTATCTTAAGGGAAAGCGATGGATACTATATTCTGTGATTTGCATATCCATAATCACAGCCGGTACCAGGCTTATCATACCTGTATTAATTGGAGATGCAGTATCTTCGGTGCAAACCCTGAATTTCAAAAGGCTTGAGTATTTTGCCTTGCTTATCCTGTTCATATCCGCAATATCTGGATTTTTCCAGTTTTTCGTAAATTATGGGTCCCAGTATATCAGTCAACTATACGCTTATGGTATGAGAAATAATATTTTTGAGCATCTCATGAAAAAGAAATTTCTCTTTTTTGAAAACCAAACATCTGGAGATCTCCTGTCAAGATCTACCATGGACGTAGATGCTACGAGAAATTTTATCATGAATGCGACGAACCAGCTTCTTCCAACCCTCTTCATGATTATCTTTAGCCTGATTTTCCTGTTTATATTAGATCCCTTATACGCCCTAAT
>JAJYDZ010000446.1 GCA_021790415.1 Thermoplasmata archaeon
TTCCCAAATGATTCAATACCTAAGGTGGTAATGAAGAAGGCACTGACCGAAAAAACCATTAAAACTCTCCCCCCAGGTTATCCTGTTTTGAGTGATACGGAAGAACGAAAATTACAGAAAGAGATAGTAAATGCAGTCAAATCTTACTCATCAGAGTTCCTATAAGGTCACCAACAGGTTGGTCGCTCTAATTTATTCAATCTTCCTAACCACAATCTTTCCCCTTATCTCATAAAATCCTATATGCTCAGATTCTGACACATTCAACTTCTCTGCAACTTCTTTTGGTAGTGTTATCCTCAAGGATGATTCCTTGCGAGATGTCCTTGATACTGCTATTAGCTTGTCAGGCATTGGGAGGGGAATAAGTGGAATAAGTTAAATTGTTACTTGGGTTGATTGTCTATATTATGTCAATTTAACTCCCTTGCATAAGTTCACAGTGCCTTACTATAGCTTTAATGCGTTTTATGCCTATATTGTGTGCAAAGGCAACTCTGTGCTGGCCATTACCAACGTAATATTTTCCATTCAGTTCAAACAATTCTATGTTTCTTGTTTTCAAATCAGATAAAGCATCATTCTGATCAAACGACCTTAGTTCATTCTTTCCGGCTAGGGCATCCATTTTATTCTTATGCCATTTATGAAGTTCTAAATCATCTATATTTCTAAGATTCCAAGAGGAACCCCAGACAGGATTTTCTTCCACTGTACCAACTATTTTTGACACCGCGACTACCTTTGGAATTCCAACCTCCTCACACCTTATGTTAGTTGAAATTCCCTTTGGGTTTGGAAGGGGATCATTAAGATGTATGTCTGAATTTTCTCTGTAAGACCTCAAATCTTTTCTCTTAATGTTGAGAAGATCCAGATATCGATAAAAGATGTCTATTCCCATAATACGAAGCATGTGGTTTATGAATCTCTTGTGTTGAAGTTCCGTAAAGCATAAAGCATGAATAGGATCATTTGAAATAGGAAATACGAAGTGAATTTTATTTCTAAAAATCGTAAGAACTAGTGAATCTTTTATGCTTGGTAACTCCCTTAGCGGAATTTTCTTCCATCTTTTCTTATTACTCAGGTCAGTTTTAATTTTTGAATATAATAATTCGAGGGGAATAACAGCTTTCTTGTCGCTAGTTTTCTTTGGGGTTATCTTGTCTATTTTGACTCTGAGTTTCTTAGTTGGAACGTAAACATTTTCAACCTGGGTAGTTAGCACAACCCAGTTTTTTGTCAATTTCTGAATTAGGGCCGAATATAATTCTGCATCCATCACCTGGGTATAAGGCTTCAGTCTCTTGCTCTTATCTGTAATATGGGAGTGAATTCTGTCATCTTTTGGGTCTTGATAGATAGTGAAATGTATGTTCTTAAAGGTAGGGTCTGTAAAACCCATTGAGAAACCCTTATCCCTGGTTGGTGATATAAACAATGATAAAAGTTCGCCGCCTTGATAAGTAAAGGCCAACTTTGAACCCATAATGCAGAAAAGGGATTTAATAAATTTATAGTTGTTTGTTCGCTGCTTTATTATGCTTCTTCTTTACAATAATTCTTGGGTTGTAGAGCCTTATATTAATCATGGATGAGTATCTGTGAAATGTCAGGTCTAAACCAAGTTTTATCCCTTTTCCGTCGAGAATAGAAAAAGATGTAAATTTGTAAGATATATTCAATTGTGTTTAACTCAAGGTTAAAAACAGGAAAACGGGAAGAAGCCTTGGACATATTGCCAGAACTATTTGCGCTAGCTAATAAAGTCCTCAGTTCAAGTGAAATTGACAAAGCTGATCGATTATCATTAATGTTGGTTGGAAGCGAAGCTGATAAGGAGGCCGCTATTAAGGAACTAAAAGATATGGTCGGCCAAGACCCAAAAAGACCTCTATACTATGCCAATCATGAACTCGGTTTTCTACCCCGCTGGACTAGGAACGCTGTCAAATTTCTTGGTGATTACATAGATCAATTGTGTAAGCATTGGGCCTTTATGTGCACAAAGAATACGATGGTTCTAAAATATTCAATGGGCAGATCCTTGCAAGTTATTAAGAACAAAGTTGAAGACAGTAACTCAGAGTTGATAGATTTCCTGACAGAATACAATAATGTTTTTTATGTTCCAGCGAAACATGATTTTACACTTCCAATGGGTCGAAAAGACCACAGAATTACATCTAAGGAAGTTGTTTATTCTGCTATTATTACCATGAACCTTTCTCGTGAGATAAAAGAAATCACAAAATGTAACTCTCAATTGACATGCCATAATGGTGAAATGTCAGATCATACGGTATGACTTGCATTGTCAGAAAGTTTATACTCATTCGACACAATAAAGTGTTATGATCAACCCTGATTCCGATCTTGAGAAGAGATTATGGTCTTCAGCAGACAAACTCCGCTCAAACATGGATGCAGCAGAATACAAGCATGTTGTGCTTGGCCTCATATTTCTGAAATATGTATCGGATTCATTTGAGGAAATCCATAAAGATTTGGAGAATGACAGGGAACACCTCTCCGATCCTGAAGACAGGGATGAATACACCTCAAGAAACGTTTTCTGGGTCCCTCCTGAGGCCAGGTGGAATTACCTCCAGAGAAATGCGAAGCA
>JAJYDZ010000447.1 GCA_021790415.1 Thermoplasmata archaeon
AATTAGATGCTTACACAAATTTTATATACTGTAAATATTCATATTTTTTACCACGTACCAGAAAACTATGGCATGTCTAACACTTTATGGGTAAAATGTTTGATAGTTTGGAGGCTCAGTCATTATTCTGATATCATGTGGATGATTTTCCCTCAAACCATTCGCTGTGACCCGTATGAATCTAGTTCCATTTTTCAATTCCTGAATATCCTTTGACCCTGAGTAACCCATACCAGATTTTAGACCGCCCATCAGCTGGAAGAGAACTTCCTCGACCTTTCCTCTATATGGTACCGCACCTTCCACACCCTCAGCAACAAACTTCGAGCCGGAAAATTTTCCGTATCTGTCAGAACCTTTTTGCATTGCACCTATGGAACCCATACCCCTGTAAGATTTGTACTTTCTTCCATTGATAATTATTTCATTCCCTGGACTCTCTTCTGTTCCAGCAAGCAGTGAACCAAGCATAACGGTGTCAGCTCCTGCTGCAATCGCTTTTACTATATCACCTGAAAAGCGAATACCTCCGTCTGCTATGACTGGTATATTGCTCTTGGCAGCTACGGAAGCCACATTGGCAATAGCAGATATTTGTGGAACACCGATTCCTGCGACCACTCTTGTTGTACAAATTGAGCCGGGGCCTATGCCCACCCGTAACCCATCAATATCAAGAGATATCAGGTCCTCGGCGGCTTCACCTGTTGCTATATTTCCTGCAACAATATCCGCTGAAATAACCTTTCTCATTTTTTTAATGCTTTCTATGACATTAGAATTGTGTGCATGCGCAGTATCAACTACGATCACATCAGCTCCTTCCTTTTCAAGCATTATAGCACGATCTATATCAAATGGGCCAACAGAGGCTCCCACCATAAGTTGACCCTCTTCATCCCTCGTAGCCTCAGGAAACTTGTGTCTGGTTGTTATATCCTTGGACGTTATAAGACCAACTACCTTTTTCTTGTCATCCACGAGTGGTAATTTCTCAATCCTGTTTTTATAGAGTATTTCTCTTGCTTCTTCCAGTGTTATGTTATCGCTTGCATATATGACATCTTTAACCATGACGTCGCTTACAGTATTCATTTCTTTGGTAGAGAATTCCAGATCCCTCTTTGTAACAATACCCACTATTTTTTCCCCAGAAACGACAGGTAGACCATTGATTTTCTTAGTTTCCATAATATTTCTGACTACCTCAATTGGCGTCGAAGGGTCCACAGTGTGGACATTCCTAATAATTATGGATTCTTCCCTCTTAACCTTCCTTACTAGACTTGCCTGTTCATTTCTGGATATGTTCCTGTGTATTATTCCTATTCCACCAAATCTTGACATGGCTACGGCCATTTCAGCTTCCGTAACGGTATCCATGGGGGCGCTCGATACAGGTGTGTTAAGACTTATATGCCTTGAAAATTTAGATTTAATATTAGCCTCTTTGGGCTCAATGCTTGATCTTGAAGGAATAACCAAAACGTCGTCAAAAGTAAGCCCTTCTAATATGTTTTCTATTTTCTTTGTATACATGGGAAATATAGTTAAAATTCGTATTTGAATTTATCTAAAATGAAATATTATGGTTTTAATTAATTTTTCACTGCGATCCAAAGACGTTTATGCCAGACTAAAATGATTGAGCCTCAAACATTTTCATATTATTCTCAATTGCTGTAAACCTCATTCTTTGCATTTATCAAAGAAATTTTACACTTTCCGTTTATACAATTTTGGTGTATCTTCAAGATTTAGGTTCAGAGATTAAGTTTATTCCAATCCATAAGATCCTTGTTGTTCAATGATCTTATCTCAAGCTTTTCAAGAAGATCGAGGAACAGATCATCTTTAATTTCGTTCTCATAAACTTTATCTATAGAATGATGGAAAAGCGTTGACTTTAGAGCGCTTGTAGTAATGGCAGATTGTAGGTTCATTTCACTTTCTGCATCTTTATCAATTTGTTGTGAAAAATCCTTGGATATATCTTCCTTTTTGAGATCTTTCAGAAAATCGTCAACCACACTTTCTAGCTTCTTATTATGCTCTTCTGCCAAAACTACTCTCACTTTATATGTTGGTTCAAATTCAATCTTATCTCCATTTAACTTAAACCATTGTAATGCATCCTTTTCGAAGAATATTTCCGAAATTGTCTTTGCAACAGCTTTGGGATTTGAGAAATCAATACCTTTTGTCAGGTCGTATGTGACCAACGATCCATCCTCTGATACCTTCCTCGAATTTTCTATACTTAACCTGATATTATCTGTCATGAACATAAATATCAATTTACAGATAAAGACATTTTCTCTATTTTAATATAAAATAATAACTGGTTGATTGCCATTTAACTTTTGAATTTCAAAGGATAAAAAATGAAATGATGCTCAGTTTCCACAGATCTAGGCTAATTAATGATGATCATTCCACCCTTTATCTTAATGTGAGGTATTGACTGTTTCACCTGTGCACAGAAATGCTGGTTTGCTTTATAGATTGCATCTTCAGGAAAAGATTTTTAAGACGTGGACACACTTCTTCTTTGACAATGCCTAATATTTATTTCTTAAAATTCATGTATGCGTAATCGATACTTCTTCTAATAACATCATCAAAC
>JAJYDZ010000448.1 GCA_021790415.1 Thermoplasmata archaeon
CCTGTTCTCTTTATATACCAACGGATCAGATTTAGAAATATAATAATGCCTCAATGCAACATGTTTATTCATGACTTAATTAAAATCGTATTTTGAATCCATCGGAACAGGTGCAGTTTTCCATCTTATAACACATCTGAACCTCTATTGCCTAAATAGGCATCCCCATTATCTTCTCCATGAGTAAAACTGATTTGCATTGTTTTTGTCTTAATTACATTTAAAGCCTGGATAGTCTTACCTTAAGATATCCGCTACATGCCTTCAGCCGCATAAAATCGAATTAGAAGGGTTTTTTCATATACTTACATCCTCGTTATCTATTTACTCTCAGAAGCAAATAGCCAAAGTGTTGAATGTTATTATAATCCCATGAAACAAGGGATACCTTTTGTTTAATATCCGTTTTGTTTTTAATAATATCTTCAAACTGACCTTTCAGGTCCTCCTTCGTACTGATCTTATTGAATTTTGTGTTTCTACATTTATCACAGGAATAATTAGTGGAAATAAAGGCAAGAGAGTATCTATGCTGTTGTTTATCTGAATTATCCACTTCCTGAAGCTTTTCAATGTCGTTATAGATGTATGAGTTTTTGTAGAAATAAAACCCTAATGGATATGTATTATTTAGCTGACAGCCAACAAGGATGTGCTTTAGTTCTATCCAGTAAAATTCATTGTTAATTTGAACTCGTAGATCTACTTTTTTTCTCTTTTCATTGTTTACTCGAATTTCCCTGCTGCTTACGGTGATCTTTAATTTTTCATTTTTAAGATAATTCATCAGCTCTCCCCTGAACCACCCCTCAATCTGAATTTGAAGATCTGAAAATAGTGTTAAATAATCTTTTTTGTTTTCACCCGTCAAACTCGAATAGAATTTTCCAATTGTATTTTTGAACTCCCATTCTTCCATACTGAAACAAGAACTCCCCTTATAATAACCTATCTACCGGGAAATTTAAGAATTAAGCTACTTTTCTGAATACCATTACTACTTTAACCTAACAAAATTCTACTTATTTTAATGCTTTCTATCTCTTAATAAAGATTAGATAATCCTGTTTGTTAAAAATTCATGTTTGTTGATCATTGGCTAATGAAAAAGGTTTTGACCTAGGTTTCAGAAACCATCATTTATCATATACTAATAGTAAAACTTAATACATTGTATACAGTTTTAGAATAATGCAAATTGAACCTACGTTAGATGGCGTGGATCTTTGCGTTCGAAACTCTCTTAGACTATTCGAAGATTCCTGCACAGAGGGGCTATCGTTGCCTACTGTGGGTGCAATACTGGAGATTGGCCTAGAGGAAGCAGCGAAGGGATTTCTTATTTTGAATTGCTTAAAAGAAATTGAAGCCATTTCACCAAAAAAAAAGATAAATTTGGATAAATCGCTTTCCGATTTTATAGTTAGTGTAAGAGAATTTAATAATAATATAGATTGCCAGAAACAGATAGACCTTGCATTCAGTAGACATGAAGTTAAGACTAACATACTAAATTTTTTTGGGAATTTAATTCCCCTCGTATCTCCTGAATCCGATACAATGAAAAGTCTTACAAAAGATTTTTTCAAAGACCTTAATCCAAATCTAAGTGATGATTTTCTTGAAAAACAATTAAGTTCTCGCTCCGTAACTGATTTTATTAGTAAGAATATGTATGCTACTGGAAGTGTACTCAAGGGAATGTCTGGTAGAATTAAAGAGTCAGGGTTATATGTTGATTGGACAGGGTCATGTTTCAGGTATCCAGAAATAGATAATAACACAATACTAAGGATGGCGGGATTTTTATATACCGTCATAATAAGTTTCAAGACTTATACGGAATTACTTCAAATAAAGTTGCAAACTAAATTGGATATTCGTTATCTTCACCAAAAACTAACTGCATTAAAGGGTCGACTGAAATAGACCACCACTTCCGGTTTAAAATCCAAGTATTTCTATAGATAACCCTATGAAGGTTATGTAAGTAACACTCTAAGATAATAATGATGACAGGTTACTCAATCTTCCTCACCACAATCTCCCCATTAACCTCATAAAACCCTATATGCTCTGATTCTGATACATTCAACTTCTCTGCAATCTCTTTGGGTAAAGTAATCCTCAACGGTGAACCCCAGGAAGACCTCTTCGATACTGCGAGTAGTTTGTCTGGCATTGGGATGGTAATAAGTGGAATAAGTTAAATCTTGATAATTGATTAATTTGTGGAATATCTAAAAGAGGGAAAGATACTCAAAGAAAGAATTTTGAGGAGTTCAATGATGGTGATATACATTGTAAGAATCCAGCAAGAAATATTGTTAGTTTACTGCGTAATTTTGCATCCCACAGATCATCATTTGTTAATGCAAAGTGCGCCGCATTTAACATAAGGCTCGCGTTTCTTCCCCCTTATTTTCCAGATCTGAACCTAATTGAGTTCCTCTTGAAAAGCATAGTTTGTCACATCGGAATGCATATACAGAAACCCAAAAGTAAGATATTTATGGATAAATCAGAGTTCAGTTCCGATTCTTTTGGGTGGATAAGGAAGTTCATGTTCGATGAGTATGATAGGTATAGAAAGTTAGG
>JAJYDZ010000449.1 GCA_021790415.1 Thermoplasmata archaeon
TATCTATGGGCTGCTTGTAACCTTATCATTGATAGCAGATTAGATTTTTAATTATTAAAAACTAGTTATTCCAGTATCACAGAACAAGGAATCAGAAAGGATAGGTATTCAAATTTTCGATTTCAGCTATTTTTCCTACAAGATACATAGATCCGGTAACGACAATTGGCTTTCCTAACGATTTTGCATATTCATATGCCTCAGCAGGGTCCTGAATGACCTTTACTTCATTGAACAGGTTCGCTGATTCATTATAAAGAATCCTGGGGTCAAGGCTCCTGTCAGGCTCATCAGGCCTCGTAAAGATGATATGATCTGAAATCTTTCTTATATTTCTCACATAGGAGTAATGGTCTTTATCTGACAGCATTCCTACCAGCAAGACAGGGTTGTCATTAAACATCTTATTATATGAGAGGGATAGTGAATTTGCTGCTGGAGGATTGTGCGAGCAATCAATAAGGATTCTTGGATTTTTCTTTATAATTTCAAATCTTCCCGCCCACCTTGTCTTGCTAATCCCTTCCTGTATCTGCTCTGGATCTAAATCGATGGATGAAGTTTCGATAGCCTTTACCGCTGAACAGATGTTATCAATTTGAAATTCTCCAATCAGTCGTGATTTTATTTCATATTCATTTTTTTCAGTTGTCAAATCAAAAAATAATCCATCCTCTGTATTGGATACATTCTTTATCTGGCAGGAATTCTTGATTTCTACCAGTTTGCTGTTTCTTCTCTTTGCAACGAATCTAATTTCTTTTATGGCCTCATCCTTGTTTTCCGAGGTTATTACAGGTTTTCCATTCTTAATTATTCCGGCTTTCTCATAAGCAATTGACTGGAGTGTGCCACCGAGGCGATCTGCATGGTCAAACCCTATTTTTGTGATCACCGAAATCTCGGGTTCGATTACATTTGTAGCATCAAGCCTTCCACCAAGACCAACCTCGATAACGCCATAATCAATCCTGTTCTCATTGAATGCCTGGAAAGCAAGCTCAGTGGTGGCTTCAAAAAAAGTTGGGTTTCTGCCTATTTTTGAATTCTCCATAATAAACGGTTCAATAAAGTCCAGGAATTTTTCAATTTCAGAATCTGAAATCTCTCTGTCATGAATGAAGATTCTCTCATTAAATCTTCTTAAGTGTGGGGAAGTGTAAAGGCCAGTTTTATACCTCTGCCTGATTATATTGAATATTAAAGAGGCGGTTGAGCCTTTTCCATTAGTTCCGGCAACATGAAAACTGGAAAAGTTTTTATGCGGATAGCCCAAAAACTTGTCAAAAATATTCATGACATTAAGATCATATTTTATCTCATCCCGTTTAAGCCTGTACAGAGACTCAAGTTTTTCAGAATCCAACAAGGTGTTAGCGCTATCAAATATTTATCTTTAGTGAGTCATTGTTTTTCACCTTTTTCTGCATTCCTTGATATATAATCTGTCCAATGAAAGACAAAAACGAACCGCTAATGCTGGGCTCTGCGTGGTTGGGATAACTATTCAATATTCAGAAATTTGATCTTAACAGATGCTATACTGGGAAAGGAAAAAGGATAAAAGGGAAAATGAATAAGGGATTACAATGGAAACTAAGTTAGCATATCTGGACAATAATTATTTGAAAGAGGCCACTGGTAAAGTAATATTCAATGAATTTACCGATTTGGTGGTGGACAATACAGTTTTTTATCCAACGGGTGAAGGCCAGCCAAACGATAGGGGGAAGATAACCATAGATGGTAAGGAATTTGAAATAATCGATACATGGAATGATGGAACAAACGTACACTTAATTTCACACGACACTTATCCGGATAGCATTAAAGGAAAAGAAGTCAAGCAGTATATTGACTGGGACGTACGTTATGGACATATGAAATTCAGAACTGCATTGAGAATCATAACTGGAATAGCTTATAGAGATTACAAGGCAGGCAACAGGATAAACCAAACATATGATGATCAGGCATGGGTTGATCTGGAAATACCTGAAATCAGTGAGGAAATCGTAAAAAAATTAGAAGCAGAAACCAATGAAATAATCAAGAAAGGTGTCAATGTAGAATTTGAATATAGGCCAAGATCCTCAGTATTATCAGATGGCGACTTAATGGCGATCTCAAGGGGAATCGTTCCGGAACATCCGCAGATAAGGCTAGTAAAAATAGGCAATCTGCCGTATCAAATTGATCACGGTACTCATGTGAAGAATACCTCAGAAGTAGGTGAAGTAAAGTTCAAAACGACACTGGTAAAAGGAAAAGTGAGCAAGAGAATCAGCATTTCATTATAGAGTGGTCATCCAGCCCCTTTACTAACTTTATATGAATAATATAAATTGAATGCGAATTTCCAGAAATTATTTAGAATCTCTCATAATCAATGTGACTCCATTCTTTGATATTGGATTAACTGCCTCATTCTTATCCCCTGCTTTCATTTTGCCTAACTGTCCCTGAAAACCATGAAAACCCTAAAAAAATATTTCCAAACGAATTAGAAATTGTGGCAATTGTGACATCCTCTCCTCCCTGAAGGATCGGAGGTTCCTGATTCATAGAGTGGCAACTCGTAGACCTCCCTTAA
>JAJYDZ010000450.1 GCA_021790415.1 Thermoplasmata archaeon
TATCCGGAATTGGAAATAATGGAGAAATCAACATTCTGGAAGTTTTCCTGGGCATCTTCAAGATATTCCTCAAATATTACGGGAATAGGATAGTCTATGTTTGGTATCCTTGAATGGCCAAGTTGAACTATACAATCAACCTTTCCATATACATCCATTGTTCCTGTATCGCATGCCCCATAGAATCCCTCTGAGCTTACTATGACATTGAATTCTTTGGAAAGTGCCGTAAAATATTCAAAAACTCTTGGTTTTAGACCATCAGGTAACTGCAGAAGAATTCTCTTTGCATTCATGGCTCGAAGCTTTTCAATCGTTTCAGTTGGATCTACATATATCATTGTTCATGGTGTATCCGTAATCGTCTATTGAATAATTTCTTTGAAGAAATGCGACAAATCCACAACACTCAAAAAAACCAAGGATGAACCTTTTATTCAGTTACAGACAAAAGTTTGATCACTCTAAATATCGGACACAAATCAATTCTTGTTTCTTCAGGGTCAATCTACTCAATGAATCTATTACAAATGTATCTCTTTCCAGTTCAACAGCATAAAATTATGCAATTCTCCATTTCAAAATCTACTCTATAGAAATATTGTATAAGTCTATCTTACCCAAAAAATACGTTATATAAGGTTAATGTGAGAAAACCCTTTCTTCTTGCTAAATTCCAAGTGTCTCTTCGTTTTCGCATATTTAGGTGTCATTTGGATTTTCATCATCATTTCATTCGTAATATCTTTGAGGGGCATTCCTTTGTCACGTCTTTAAATCAAATACCACTCCCCCGCGTTAAACAGTCAAATCATCATTTCCATAATGGAAAGAGGAAAGAATTAACTGGCGATTTTGGAAACTTTTACTTCGCCGTTTTTGGAAGATATTCAATTGGCGTTGACAACGCACCCCTGAAGGGTGCGACATCTGGTTGCCAGAGATAGACTTCTCTTTGACCTGTTTCAATCCACGCACTTATAAAGGATGCGACTTTTACGAGGGTGTAAGCAATTTCAATATACTATCCCTTGATCTTTTTACGTTTGCATCATTTCCTCTTGGCTTGCCATATTCTTCTCTGTCTGCCCCAATGAATGAAGCGTCCTGCATTGTGCCTTTCTTAATTCTTATCCGTATCGCAATGATCTGATCTCTTATCTCGTTGAATAAAAGACGATCCTTGCCCGTTTTGGATAATTTCTCACGGAAATACCATATGGTATTCCTGTCCGCCAGTTTCTCAGGATATCCCAAGAAATTGAGGAAGGATATCGTGTCCCCTGATCTCCCTTTCTATCTGCGGATCGGAGAAGTTGTACCGTTGTTGAAGAAACAGTATTTTTACCATGAGAAGTGGATCCTAGTTTGGCCTTTCAAGCTTCTCCATGTCTTTTGTAAATAGATCCTAAAGAATTGGACTGATCCTTTCGAAGTCAATGTGATCTGATATGCCTGTCACGGGATCGTCAAGTGCTTCAATCCCCTTGTACAGTTCTGATAATCTGAGGTGATAAAGGTTCATGGATATTGATCATGAGGTCACGAAAAAGGGTTTCGGTGGGTGGTTTTGGAAAATCTCGTTATGTTAAAGAGAACAGAATAGCTTATAAACCTTGCTGAAGTTTCTTTTAATTTAGAAGAAATCCTGCTTTTCTAAAAGTTTTCGTGAGGTCTCCGTGATTTTGACTGTCATTTTCCTATTTTTAACTACTGGTTCTACTAGATATGCCTCTCTAAGCAAACTTATTCTTCTAGATATAGTTGGTTTTGAAAGCCCTAATTTTTCGGATATTTCTCCCAATGATAGTGGATTTTCTTCAATTAACTTAAGAATGTTCAGATTCTTCTTTGCATTTCTAAATAGATCTTTTGATTTTGAAATATCAACCATAGACGTTTTATCGCTCTCTCTGTTATAAAAAACAACAGGTATATTATGAGTAATCGAGAAGAACGTTAGCGATGAAATTGCAATGCCTGGGCCAGCACTTACATTGATCCATTTTGGTCTTCCTTTTCTTTCCAATAGAATTTCGAGATTAACAAGCACTTCAAAAAAGTTGAAAATATCACTTACTGATAATAGCGTACACTCAACATTATTGAACGCAAGTAACTTTTTAACTGCATCTGCAGTTTCAAGAGATTTTGAATTATTAGTTACAATAAGGATTAATTCATCTATTGGGTTCCTTACACGAAGAAATGGCTTTATTATGAGTTCTGATTGAAATCCTGAAATTGCAATCGAATATTTCACAGAAGTTTATGTGTTTCAGATATTAAAGCATTTTTCTGCAACGTTGCATCACTTATAAAATAATTGATGCAATGCATAAACTTATTTATACATATGAGAACATGAGTCTTTATGCAACTGATAGTGAATCTTGACTCAGATGGATTCGAGATGCCTTATGATCATAGCTATCAATTATATTCCTCAATTATAACACTAGTTTCGAGCAAAGACAGGGATAAAGCTGATAAACTACATACCTACAACTCAGGCTTAAAATTCAATATGAGTCAAATTATGCCAGGGGGAAAAAGAAAATTTACAAAGACAGGTTTTATAGGAG
>JAJYDZ010000451.1 GCA_021790415.1 Thermoplasmata archaeon
TTTCATCCTCTCTTTTAAAATTTCTTGCGGTGGGATATCTTTTGGAATGACAGATAAATCAAGCGATAACGGTACGACGAATGTGTTTGATTCATTTGATCCCAATTTGATAAGCTCTTTCTTTTCTAGCTCAGAGCAAGCAATCGTTGCAGAGGAATTTCTTACCATATAACGCAATAAAACACTATCGCGGAACTTTGGGATCAGATAGTGGTAGTATGGTGTAAAGACAAAAGGTATTCCGGAATCAATTGCAGCTTTGAAGGAAAGAACAGAGGTTGTCGTAGGAAATATCGAAGAATAGACCACGTCATACTGTCCATTTGAGATGATCTTATAAGCCGCTGGAATGAGCGGCCCCCAGGCTAAAGTGTTAACCACTTCCGAAATTTTAGTTCTGTTCAATCTCGCATAATAAAACGTTTTATCAATCACTTGAAATACCCGTTGAGCAAAGTAATAACTTTTAAGATAGGTGATTTGTAGATGTTCATTTACAGTGTTACTTAACGGTCGTTTAGCTTTACCGAACAAACTGGGAGAATATGATTCCTGCGTCATATCAGACGTGATCAGATGAACATCGTGTTTTTTCATTAGATTATTAACCAGTATTCTTATTGCTTCTTCTCCACCTCGCATATCTCCTTCTATAAACCTCGTGGTTACTATAGCACACCTCAAATTCTTCAAATCTCCCTGTTGATTAATAATATTAGGTTGTTCAGAACGTCATTCCAATTATACTTTTTTGCTGTCCTAATAGCTTCTAATCTTATGCTTTCCCTTATCGAATTGGAGGAAAGGACAAAATCCAAAGTTTCTGTCAACTCTTTATCATCCCCAGGTTTGGTCAATAAACAATTCTCTCTGTCTCTGGTATACTCGACTGAACCGCCATTGGAAGACATAACGACACATCCTCCACATGCCATTGCTTCAAGGGGTGGCATAGGCAATGCCTCTTTTAATCCCGTATTTACAAAAATTGTGCGTGAATAAAGCTCTGCAAGTAGTTCATCATTACTAATCCATCCTAAGTACTTGTACGGGAATTGAACAGATTCCTTGTCAATAGCAGATTTGCTTCCTGCAATAAAAACCTTGAAATCCTGTCTTATTTTCCATAATCTGTTGACAGCACTAATAAAGACAGGGAAACCCTTAATTCGTTCTCCCCTAGCAACGGTGAATATAATTTTTTCTGGTTCTATATTACGCGGATAAAACGAATCGTGATCAATTCCGAACCCAATATAATTTAGTTCGGCATCAAATTTATTTTTGAATTCATCAACTAACCATTTGCTTTGCGTAAATTTTAGTACGCCGTTGAGATAGGTTTTTGTTGCTTCCCTTTTGTATATCAAATTGTCACTAAACTCTGTTTCATCTGCTTGAACAAAATACATCATGGGGATGGCATATCTTTTTGATGCCCTCAACGTTGGGGTGAAACTTTGCCAACTAGTCGCGATGTATATGTCCGGTTTCGGATATGCATATAAGGTTATTGGGTTCAAAATAAATTGATTAAAAATGAATAGGGGGTAAAATAGAGCATTCACGTTGTCGCCAATTGTTGTCAATGTATACATCAAAGAGAGTAAGTGATTGGGTTCCATTCTTTTTGCACCATAATAATTATGATATCCGCTTTTGCTTAAGAAATGATCAGAATAACCCATTGCCTTGAAGGAGAGAATTTCACTGGAGAATCCGGATTCATTCAGTAACGATGATAATCTAAAAACATTCCTAGGTCCACCACCTGAAACCGGCTCCATTACAAAACTGATCTTTCTGTTTCCCATTACTCCCCCTTATGACAGTTCTCCTTTAAAATTATTAGATTTTTCCTAGGGAAATGGTTAGGTCTCCTAATTGGAGACAATATTGTCATATAAGATTTCAAGCTCTTAAGCATCCCATCACTATCCAGATTAACCATAAACTTCAACTATCTCTTTTTATTCAAATGTTCTAAAAGTTGTGAAGAGTAGTCATGAGTAACCTTATAATTAATATAGACTTCTCCAGCAAAATCCCTTAGCATTCTATTAGTAATCTTACCAAGAGACTTCCCGTAATAATCACCAATTTTGTAGTTAACTCTTGCTAACCGATCAGGATTGAATGATAACTTTAATGATAAATCAACGTCTTCGTATGTATTTATAAAAATATCATCGAATAAGTTACCTGAGTTTAGCTTGGCATAATGCGAGCTAATGACAAAGAAGTCCATCCCTTGTATAAATCTGTAGCCACGCTTAAAAAATAATAATCCAAATAAAGTGAATTTTGCAACTGATAGAAATCTAATTTTGAATTTATCCTCCAAGTCAATTAAATACTTGAATGCCTTGTTGGGATGTAACCGGTGCAAAATTCTTCTAATTCTTCTGGGTTCAGCAAGTTCACTTAGCACGGAGTGATGTGGCGAATCCGTGATAAAAATGCTATCAATCCTGTGTTCGTCAATCTTTTTAATTTCCTTGACAAGGTTCTCTATTGGTTCTATAGAAAATATATCATCGTTTGATATTATTATCCATTTTGGTTTGTATTTTAGCGCCA
>JAJYDZ010000452.1 GCA_021790415.1 Thermoplasmata archaeon
TGATGTTTGTTTAGGTTAATTTCAGTTGGAATGTAAGCAGACAATTTATAAACAATGACGAAATAGTTTTAAGGTTATAGTATTGTAAATCTGATATGAACAGGTAGGATTGATAACATGCAAATAGGCGAATTAAATTGGAAAAACTGGAAAAAGTGTACCATTGCAATAAAGGTAGATAGTGGTATATTTAAACTTCTTGTGGGTAATATGGGTAAGATTCAGGCCTTTGTCTTTAATGAAGGAATGAAATCATTCGTGCAGCTTTATTTTGATGATAGAATGATAGGCTCTGCAGGTACAAGCAGAATTCTATCCAGAAAGGACGTTGTAAGATCGAGTGGCTATATTTCTATATCAGAAGAACTGCAGTCCTCTGATACTGCAAAACTTATTTTTGATCTTACTGAGATGCCGTCTGTTCTAATAGAACAAACATATGTCATAGGTAATGAGATTTATTTTATCTTCCGCTTTCACAAGTCATTTCTTTCAAAAATAAGCAAATTGCTTACAGATGGTATTGCAGTAGATGAGAATGTTAAAATAATTGAGCTTGTTAATGCAGACAGTATTAGAGATGCAGTAAATAATATTAAAAAAAATACAGAAGTATTGGTGGTTCAGATATCCACTCTCATAACCAAAGGGAGGAATACGCTTGAATTTGTTAGGAGTAACTATCCGGATATTCTATCAATGCCTGAAACGAGAAGCCGTGACGACAATGGCTATAGAGTGATAATATTTTCCGAAAAAGAGCTCAACATGAAAGGTATGAATCCTATTTCGTTAAAAGAAGGATTGTACGAGGGGAGGCTGTTTGACCCATATCTAGTTAAAAAGAGAAAGCTAACAAATGATTCGAGAGTACCAAGATTTGGAGCGTTTTATTATATTCATGAAAACAGGTTAGTTGATACTACATTTATACCAAAAGATATGGCACAAAACTATATTAGAACATACTTTGAGGCCATTGGTGACCTGGATACTTACAAACCTATAATAGAGGTTTTCTCGGAGGTAAATGATGAAGTTTGGAAGTAGATTTAAGAAGATTTACAGTTGAATTTCAGTGAAGGGAGGTTTTGGTATGGACTTCAGTCTTATGGATGGAAAAGTTGAGTGTGGCGTTAGCCTAAGCATTAAGTTAAAGGGTGAATTATTCAATCTCATGAAAAATGCTGATGAAAGGATAGAGGCGTTTCTTTATGAGGATCACGAAGAACTTTATATCAATCTTTATTTTAGCAAGTTTCCAAACAATCTAGGTAAATATAACTTCATCCTATCTCATAGAAGCTTAAAGGAATCTGAATCATTTTTTACAATATCTGAAAAAATAGAGAATCCAACTCATCTTGATTTCATGAAGAAAATTCTCAATTTTCCTTCTGTAATTGTCGCCGGGACTTTCATGAAGCAGGATACTCTTTTCGTCGTGTACAGGTATCACGAAAATTATAAAGAAGAGATGAATTCATTACTGAATCTTTATATCGGCGAGCATGAAGATATTGCAATTTCCGAAATAAGGAAATCCCATTCATTCAAGGACAGGATGATGAGAATTAATAAATTGTTCCCACTTGCAGTTTTGCAAACCTCAAGTAAATACATTTCTAATGAACTGATCTCCTATATTTACAAAAATTCACCTGGATTTATGGCAGAATTAGAAGGGAGAGGACTTACATCAGATGGAGTCAGGGCCTTGATATATTCTGAAAGAAATTTGAATTTCAAAGGATTGATCGAGATTTCCAGAGATCAAAATATTTACGAGGCAAGACATTATGAAAGTCTTTTTGTGGAAAGGAGAAGACTTGCCAATATGGAACGAATCCCAAGGATCGCCATTCTGTTCAGTATTAAGGATGATAGAGCCTATATAACTTCATTCCTGCCAGTGGAGGAAATGGATAACTATATGAGGATCTATTCAAGAACAGTAAATAAGGAATCAAGTTATGAACCTAACATTGAAGTGCTTTCTAAAATGAGGGAGGATATATGGAACTGTCTGGAATAATTGTAAGAAAATTTGGCGAATATTTTAATTATATTCAATATGGCCAGATGTTTCATTTGGGGGTGTGGTATTATGAACTTCAACACGATTGATCATAAGATTGATCGCAGATGTTTGATCAGCATTCGCGGAGAAGATGAGATATTTGAAATAATGAAGGAAAATATACAAAAATATAATGTCTTTCTATATAAAAATGAAGGTAAAATGTTCCTGCAGGTTTACATTGAAAAGAAGTCTTTTGCTCCTAGATTTTTTTCAATGATCAAACTTATATCAACATTCAGGGAAACTGAAAATTATTATAGTGTAATGGTAGATATTACAGAAAACAGTGGTGTTGGAATTATAAAAGAACTCCTTTCCATTAGATCAATTACGCTTGGTGAAACCTATCTCCTTGGAAATAGGATCTATCTCACTTTCAGGTATCATCATGATTATTCAATTTCTCTTACAACAAAACTGATCAAATGGATCGACAGGAAAGAAAATATACGGATAGAAAACATCAGACATTCCAAAACTTTTAT
>JAJYDZ010000453.1 GCA_021790415.1 Thermoplasmata archaeon
TGGTATATCACCAGAAAACAAATTTTTAATTCCAGATCCGGTCACTAAATGCGAAAACCCTAGTAAGCATATAGAGAATTCGTTGAAAAGAATTAAAACTGGTAAAATAACAGTGACTTATATAGCAACAGATAGACCTTACAAGAATTTGGATTTCTTTTTGGCTATATGTCAAGAGTTTTCTAAATTAGAGAAAATTCGGTTCCTCTTAGTCAGCAATATAAGGGGAGAAAGACTGGCTTATATTAATAATAATTTCAGCAATGTATCGTATGTCACAAATGTAAATGACATAACAGAAATTTATGATCAGACAGATATATTAGTATATCCAACTTTATATGAGGGATTTGGAAGGCCAGTTATTGAAGCAATGTCTTTTGGAATTCCGATCGTCGCTACAGATATTGAACCAATGAAAGAAAATGGAGGGGAAAAGATAATTCTGTGCTCATCACAAGATATACAGTGTTGGAAAGAAAGCATTTTGTATCTTTTGAACCAAGATAACTATTTTCAGAAAAGTGCCGATTCATTGGAACGGTTTCAATATTTCTCCCCTGTTATGTTTGAACAGAGAGTGTATAGCATGATTAATGCATTTAAAAATCAATAAATATATTTTTTGATTTAATAGAATACTTGAATATCAAGATATAAATCTATTCCTGTGGCGCCATTTGCCTATAAATAGTGATATATCCAATGACGGTTTCCTTTCTTGAAGACCAGCAAAAAAGAGCCCACACATGATAATTACTGATGTTTCATTATAACGTTACAAAATCGATTATTCCATACCGGAAAATTACATATCTTCTCTAAGCATTCCAATTATAAATATGAAAGGTGTTATGTTGCACGGTGGGTCCGGTACCAGACTGCGCCCATTAACCTATACAGATGTAAAGCAGCTGCTACCGGTGGCAGGAAAGCCAGTAAGTGAATATGCCTTATTAAACTTAATAGAACTTGGAATAAGGGATATAAACATAATAGTTGGGGATGTCGGACAAAACGAGGTAAAAGAATATTATTCCAATGGATCTAAGTGGAACGTGAATATTTCCTACACGTTTCAAGAAAAACCACTCGGTATCGCCCAGGCAATAGGTCTGACAAAGGGATTCGTGGGTGATGATGATTTTGTGGTTGTTCTCGGTGACAACTATTTCCACAATGGACTCTCGACCCTGAACAATGAATTTGTTAAATCCAAATCAGATGCACTTGTGGCACTAACCCGCGTTGATAACCCATCTCAGTTTGGAATTGCAACAATATCTGATGGCAGAATTGTTAAAATGGAGGAAAAACCGAAAAATCCAAAGTCAAATCTTGCAGTTACTGGAGCCTATTTCTTAAGAAAAAGTATATTTTCTATTATAAAGGAATTAAAACCATCATGGAGAAACGAGCTTGAAATTACTGAGGCGTTCCAGATTATGATTAACAAAGGAATGAATATAGGATACGCTCTTATAGATGGTTGGTGGAAAGATACCGGAACTGTTGATGAGTTCTTAGACTGCAACAGGATGGTCTTGGAAAAAATTGAAGACAAAGTTTCTAAACCATTATCAAATGGAAATTTACAGGGAAAAGTAAAGATTGGTGATAATGTTCAGATAAAAGGTAATACGAGAATTCTTGGTCCTTGTTACATTGGCCAGAATACAATAATTGACAATTCATACATAGGACCCTATACCAGCGTTGGGTCAAATTGCCTTCTGAGAAATGTTGATGTAGGAAATTCCGTTATAATGGATCAAACCAATCTTGATGTTTCAGAAATTGTTCGTATAGCAGACAGCATTCTTGGTCCAAATACTAAGATAACTACTTCAACTTCAAAGCCTAAAGCATTCAAATTAGTTCTCGGACGGGATTCCAAAATTGAACTTTAAATCTGGTTCCGATATAATGATCCTGGGATCCGGGGGTCAGCTGGGATCCGAGCTGCATAAATTATATGGGGATGCGATATGCTATGATCATTCGCCTAATGGACCGAATTCGATTGATTTCCAAAATCTGGATAGACTTGAGACAGTAATACTAAACTCTGATGTTAAGTGGATTATTAATTCAGCAGCTTTTACGAATGTAGATGCATGCGAAACAAACAAGGAATTTGCATATAAAGTGAACGGGCTCGCAGTTAAGAGTATAGTTGATGCCTCGAAAAAAATCAATGCAAACCTGGTACATGTATCTACGGATTACATATTTGATGGTAGTACAGGTCAATACAAAGAGTACGATTTCCCCAATCCAGTCAATTACTATGGTATTTCGAAGTTAATAGGTGAAACATTTGCACAGAGTTATGAAAAATCCATTATAGTTAGAACTTCAGGTGTATACGGTTCGAAGAATAATTTCCCAAATTTTGTTTATAGAAACCTGAAGGAAACTAAACGGGTAAAGGTGCTGGACGGATACTATTCACCAATTCATGCTACAAATTTAGCTCTAGCAATAAAGGCATTGATTGAAAATAACAGGTTTGGATTATACAACGTTGCAGGTATAAGAACCTCAAGATTGGATCTG